>JAAYZI010000294.1 GCA_012514925.1 Deltaproteobacteria bacterium
CGAGACCCAATAGGTGTCGCGCTCTAGCGGCTAAGCTTGCTCCTTCTAAAAAAGAATGGCCATCATCGGCGGATCGCTCAAGGGCGTAATAGAGACCGGCCTTAAGCCGCTGCGGCGCATCTGGATTCACGCCCAGACTCAGGGCGATGGCATCCGCAGTAGCGAACCCTACTCCGTGCATTTCATAAGCAAGGATGTAGGGATCCTCTTTTAACACTTCGATGGCACGCGCACCGTAGCGTTCATAAAGGCGGTTGGTTAGTCCTCGCGAGATGTTATGTTCGGCTAAAAAGCGATCAATTTCAATGCGTTCTCTACGTTCTAGCAGAGCTTGCCGGATCATTTCGGCCTTGCGTTTGCCAAGCCCTGGGACAGTTGTAAGTAGATCTGGATTTTGAAAGATTATTTCCAATGTTTTAGCGCCGAAGGCCGTGACTAGCTTATGGGCGGTTTTAGCTCCGATGCCCTGTATAAAACCGCTTAAATATTTTTTAAGCCCCTCTTCAGAGGAAGGTTCGATCTCTTCTGTCCATCTTGCGGCAAATTGCACTCCAAATTTGGGGTGAGTGACATAACGGCCACGTACCGCCAGATGCGCGCCGGGTTTCGGCTTTAGGCAGGGGCCGGTCACGGTGATCGGGTTAGGCTGTTGATCAACGGAAAGCTGAATGACAGCAAAATTATTCTCGGTGTCGTAAAAAGTGACGCGCTCGACGACTCCGCGCAGCACTTCTTCGCGGACCTCTTCAGATTGGCTCATGAAAGCTTTTCGGTTGAGTATTAAATCAATAAGCGCTATTTTGCGTGTGTAGGAGAGGGGAGTCAATGTATACAAAGGTAGCTGATTATACTGTGGTAGTTACCCGTCCAGAGGAACAATCCCGGGACTTGCTGGCGCTCCTAAAGGCGCGGGGATTTGATACTGTGGCCTGTCCTACGGTTAAGGTTGAGGGCTTGAATTTAACGCCTGCTCACGAAGGATTGCTCGAGGCTTTGCAGCAAGGGCGGGTGGATTGGCTTGTATTTTCAAGCGCTAATGGAGTTAGGGAGCTGTTAGAGGCGCAGAAAAAGTTTGGGCACAAACCTGAGATTAAAGTTGGGGTACAGGTGGCGGTTCAGGGTCGCGCAACTGCGGCTGTTTTTGAAAAGCTGTATGGGCGGGCCCCGGAGTTGGTCCCACAGCGTCAGGTATCGGAAGGTCTCTTGGAGGAACTGTTGCAGCGAGGCGTTAATGGTCGGCGCATCGTTGCGGTGAAAGGGGCCGACGGCCGGAGCGTACTGTCGGACGGATTGAAAAGCGGCGGCGCCGAAGTAGAAGAGTTGATTTTGTATCGTACTGTTCCGGTCCAGTTTGAATTGAAGAAGCTTGAGGATTTAATAAGTAAGCGTGGGTCCAAAACGGTTTTTTTGTTTTTCTCTCCATCCGCGCTAAAAAGCGTTGCCGCATATAATCATCTGCTGGAGAGGGCAAAGATCGCCGTGATTGGTCCGGTCACCGCTTCGGCGGCGCGGGAACTTGGATATGAGGTGTTTGTTGAGGCACAAGACCAAAGCGATCAAGGCATTGTGGCTGCTTTGGAGAATGCGTGAGGGCGAGGTTTGGGTGTTTGATAATTAAGTCAGCACTTAGCTCTTACTTGATTTTTGGTATCCGGTAATCGTTCGCGCGTGGAATTGATCATGCAATTTTGTTTTCAGCCCGGGCGGTAAACTTTCTCCGGAGAAGGTAATATTCATGCGAACAGTTATTGATTTTTTAAGAATGCGCTTGTATTTTAACGGTGTTAAATAGTTAGATCCGCGTTTGGAGCGTGACATGATTGATCTAAATGATGTTCGAGAACGTCCTGAAGCTTATGAACTGGCCTGTGAGGGCAAAGGCATCAAGTTTGACGTCCAGGGATTTTTAGAGTTGGACCGTCTCTACCGCGCTGCGCGCGCTAAGGCTGAGTCTTTGCGAGCCCAGCAGAATGTGGTCAGTAAGCAGATGCCAAGACTAAGCGGCGAGGAGAAACAGCAGAAATTGGCTGAGATGAAAAATCTCTCCGTACAATTAAAACAGGAGCAACTTCATCTGCGTGACCTTGAAGATAAGTGGAACAGGGATCAACTCTTGATCCCCAGCGTGCCGCTGGCCAAAGTCCCGCTTGGTAAGGATAGCGATGATAATGTTGAGGTACGCCGTTGGGGCAAACTTCCTGAATTCGGTTTTAAAGAGCGTGACCATGTTGAGCTGGGGCGGCTCTTAGATATCATTGATATTGAACGTGGGGTAAAGATTGCTGGTGCTCGCAGCTATTTTCTAAAGGGAGACGGCATGCGCTTGGAGCAGGCTGTGCTGGCGCTAGCTATGGACTTGATGCAGCGTAAGGGCTACACCCTGATGGCTTGTCCGCACATTGTTAAGTACGACGCTATGATGGGTACTGGCTATTTCCCAGGTGGTGAGGAGATGGCATATCATTTAGATGAGCGTGATGCCGAGTTTTATTTAATCGGCACCTCGGAAGTGTCAGTATGTTCATATCACTTAGATGAGATCCTTGAGGCGCACACGTTGCCGCGTCGCTATGCTGGTTTTTCGCCTTGCTACCGCCGCGAGGCTGGCACGTATGGCAAAGACACTCAGGGGCTTTATCGTATTCATCAGTTTTACAAGGTAGAGCAGGTAATAATCTGCAAAGCTGATGCAGCCGAGAGCGCCAAGATGCATGCAGAGTTGCTTGCTAATGCCGAGGAGCTGATGCAGCTCTTAGAATTGCCATACCGGGTTGTGGATGTGTGTAGCGGCGATATGGGCCAGGGGCAGGTTTACAAGAATGATATCGAAGCTTGGATGCCGTCGCGTCAAAGCTGGGGTGAAACTCACAGCTGCTCTACTTTCTATGATTTTCAGGCCCGGCGTTTGAAGCTTCGTTACCGCGCTGAGGCTGGCGAGACCAAATACTGTCATACCCTTAATAATACTCTAATCGCTTCTCCGCGCATTTTGATTCCTTTGCTTGAGAATAATCAGAACAGCGACGGTAGCGTTACAGTTCCAAAGGCGCTTCGGCCGTTTATGGGTGGACAGGAGCTGATTAAGGCACAAGCTTAGCGGCTTCATGGGTACAATTGTTGCAGAGTCCCTCCTAATTCAGACCTTGCGGGGGCGGCGCGGGTCAAGGCCTCCCATTTGGTTTATGCGCCAAGCTGGAAGGTACCTGCCTGAATACCGCGAAATCCGCGCTAAGCACAGCATGCTTGAGATTATCAAGACGCCTAAGCTTGCGGCGGAGGTGAGTTTGCAGCCTCTTAGACGCTTTGATCTGGATGCGGCCATTATTTTTGCGGATATCTTGAACCCCTTAATTGGGATGGGGCTTGAGGTTGATTTTGTGGCAGGTCAGGGCCCGAGGATCTTTAATCCATTGCGCTCAGCCGCAGATGTGGCGGGTTTAAAGATACCACAGGTTATAGAGAACAGCGGCTACACCTTGGAGGCTATTGAGCTTGTGGTCTCCGAGCTGGATCGTAAGGGAGTGCCTCTGATTGGTTTTTGCGGTGCTCCTTTTACGCTTTCTTGTTACATGATTGAAGGGTGTGGTTCGCGGGGCTCGCGGGGCTCGCAGGGCTCGCAGGACTTCTCTACGGCCAGAACCTTTTGGAAGAATCTGCCGGAGGCCTGGCGCAGTTTGCAGTTGAAGTTGGTGGAGCTGTGTGTGGACTATCTTGCGGCTCAGGCCGGGGCGGGGGCTGCCGCGCTGCAGATTTTTGATTCTTGGCTAGGGTTGCTTAATCAGGATGAGTATGTACGGCTGGTCGAGCCTTATTTAAAGAAGATGATTTCGTTGCTTAAACAGCGCACCAACGTTCCACTGGTGTTTTATTCCACTGGTACTTCGGATCTGTTGGGGTGCTTATCGGAATTGGGTGTAGACGGGTTGGGAGTGGATGGGAGCTTGCCGTTAAGTGAGGCAGCTCGGCGTTTGGCGCTCCCCCTCCCGCTACAGGGTAATCTTGACCAGATGTTGCTGGCAGGCGAATGGGAACCGTTGGAGTGTGAGGTCTTCAAGGTCTTGGAAGAGGGGCAGGGACTTTTATCTCACATTTTTAATGTTGGCCGGGGCATCTTGCCTCACACTCCTCCTGATAATGTAGCGCGCGTGGTGGAGATTGTAAGAGCTTGGAATAGCGGAGCTGCAGGATGCTCGTAGAAATCTCAGCAGATCTGGATATCTACGTCCTGCACACCGCCGTGTTCTTTTAATAGATCCCCGAAGAGATGGGCGTACGAATGTAGATCTTCTGTGCTAAGCGCCTCTTGGGGGGCAAAGATTACTCCTAGCACTGAGCGGGTTGAGGCGCTTAGCTTGGCGAGCATAGAATCTTTCACTGGATTTCCCAGTGGTACTGAATTTTCTCCTTCATCCCGGCATATGCAAATTAGCCCTGCTAAGTCGATCTCCTGCCCAGCTTCATTAAAGACATACTTTTCGCCGGTTTTGCCGCAACGCAAAGATACCGCTTCGCCTGTGATGGCAAGGTCTAAAAGGCTTGCGGGAAGTCCGCTGTAAAGGGAGACATAGTTGTTGATATCCACCAGGTTGTTGATGAAGGGGAAACGGTCTTCCCTGGCGGCTTGAGCCAGGTACTCGCTAGCAGGCTTATTTCGGCCACTGGGCTTGAACCCACCTCGACGCAATAAGTTTCTGACTGAGTTTTTAAGGTCAGGAGGAGGGAAATCTTCCTGTTTGCGCCGAGAGACCAGGGCTCTTAGCCGCTCGTCGAGAGGCGTAGGAGAGGGCGAGATCGTTACTCCACGCGCGCATACGATCCCTGCCGCCAGGCCGTTCGATTTAAGGTGGTTTACGATGTTCATGATATAGCCTAACAATATGCGTTTTGCGGGGGAATAGCCAGCCGGTAGGTGTATAGGCTAGTATGTGAGTGACCTGAGTCTGGTGAAGTGTCCGGGTTATGCGGAGCAGTTACTATTTTTCTGACCTTTTTTAAGAAATCGGCCCTGATGAGTGAACTTGACCCCACTCGTTTCTTCTATGAATTAACTCCCGAGCTGATCTTAAGTGCCGTGGAGGAGGCGGGGGTGCGCTGCAGCGGCCGCATGCTGCAGTTAAACAGCATGGAGAACCGGGTTTATGAGGTTGAGCTTGAGATTGATCAAAGCACATTAAAATCTCGGCATGACGCTTTCCGGGTCGTTAAATTCTACCGTCCAGGCAGGTGGACGCGCGCTCAGATTGAGGAGGAGCATCGCTTCCTTAAAGATCTGGCCGCAAATGATATTGCGGTGGCGCCGCCTCTTGAGTTTCCAAGCGATGGGGAGACTCTTCATGCCTTGGGTGACAGTGGGATCTTGTTCAGTGTTTTTCCGAAAATTGGGGGGCGGTTGTTAGATGAGCTTGACCGCCCCAAGTTGGAGCGGATTGGGCGGACTTTGGCGCGTCTACACTTGGTGGGTGCCATGCGTTTAGCGGAGGCGCGGCTTGCAATTACAGCTGATAGCTATGGACGCGCTAGCGCAGCGTATCTGCTCTCAACGGAGTTCTTACCGCAGGAAATTCGTGAGCGCTACCATCAGGTCGTAGAAGAGATTTGTGTGATTACGGACAGGTTGGCGCAGGGGCTGGGGCGACAGCGTGTGCATGGAGATTTTCATTGCGGTAATGTAATCTGGCAAGATGATCAATGTTTGTTAGTGGATTTTGACGACATGGCGGTGGCACCCTGCGTCCAGGATTTGTGGTTGATTGTGCCGGGCCGTGATGAGGAAGCCTTAAAACAGCGAAACATTCTTTTGGAGGCGTATTTACAGCTTCGTGAGTTTGATTACGCCGAGCTTGGTTTAATTGAAGCGCTACGTGCGCTACGAATCATTCGTTTTAGCGCATGGATCGCCAAGCGTTGGGATGACCCCGCATTTAAACGTGTCTTTACGGCGTTTGGCAGCATGCAATACTGGCGCGAGCACCTTATGGCTTTGGAGGAGCAGCTCTGTATTTTGCAAGGAGGTAGCTGGGAGTAGGCGTTAACTTTGATATTTATCAGGCCTTTGCTTCCGCACCTTTATTTGCTGGGGCGCAGCTCCATTTTTCTAAGCCGAATGCTTTTTGGCGTGACTTCAACTAATTCGTCATCTCGGATGTAGGCGATGGCGCGTTCCAAAGTCATGGGTGTAACTGGAGAGAGAATCACATTCTCGTCTCTGCCAGCGGCTCGCATATTGGAAAGCTTTTTAGTGCGGCAGATGTTTACGTAGAGGTCACTATCTCGCGAGTGCTCTCCTACGATCATTCCCGGATAAACCTTATCGCCGGGAAGGACGAAAATGCGGCCGCGTGGCTCAAGGTTGTAAATGGCGTAAGGTACGGCTTCTCCGAAACGATCAGCTACCAGAGAACCCGTCAGACGGCTTGGGAAATCTCCACGAAACTCCTCGTAGCCCTCGAGGTAGGAATTAAGGGTGCCGGTGCCTCTGGTGTCGGTCAGAAACTGGTTGCGGTATCCAATCAAAGAGCGGGAAGGCACGGAGAACTCAATGCGTACCCGTCCGGTGCCTCCTCCTGAGATATGGACCATGCGTCCTTTACGAGATGCAAGCTTTTCAGTAACTATGCCCAGGTATGCTTCGGCGCAATCCACCAGCAGATGTTCGATTGGCTCCAGCACTTTGCCGTTCTCCTCCCGAAAAATCACGGTGGGTCGTCCCACCGCCAGCTCGAACCCTTCGCGGCGCATGGTTTCGATCAAAATCGCCAGCTGGAATTCCCCCCTGCCCTTGACCACGAAAGCATCTCCGCATGGAGCCGCCTCGACTTTAAGCCCGACATTATAAAGCGTTTCTTTTTTCAGGCGTTCTTCGATGCGGGGTGCCTGCAAATAGCGGCCTTCCTTACCGGCAAAAGGTGAGGTGTTAACTCTAAAAGTCATGGACACTGTGGGTTCATCAACATGTACGCGCGGCAGAGCTTTGGGAGCCGCAAGGTTACAGATCGTATCTCCGATTTCGACTTCATCGATACCGGCCAAAATAATAATGTCACCTGCCGTCGCTTGCTCCACTTCGCGCAGCTTGGCGCCTTCATAGGTTTGCAGATTCAAGACTCGGAGTGGTACCTGCTCTCCGTTTCGATTAATGCGCGCTAAGTTGTCATACGAGCGGACAGTGCCGTTGCTGACACGACCAATCGCCAGTCGGCCCAGGAATTCCGAATATCCCAGGTTAGCCACCAGCATCTGAAAAGGTTCTTCCGGATCAAACTGTGGGGCTGGAACGGTATGAAGGAGAGTATCAAAAAGCAGCCTTAAATCAGTTTCACTACCATCGACTTCTCTGCGCGCCACGCCCTCACGGCCGATCGTGTAGAGCACTGGAAAATCAAGTCGCTCTTCATCTGCGTCTAGATCGATGAAGAGGTCGTAAATTTCATTTAAAACTTTGTCAGGCCTGGCGTCGCCGCGGTCAATTTTGTTGATGCAAACGATCATGGCCAGCCCCTTCTCCATAGCTTTGCTTAGGACGTAGCGAGTTTGGGGCAGCGGCCCTTCGGCGGCATCCACAAGAAGGATCGCGCCGTCCACCATCATAAGCGCACGCTCGACCTCTCCTCCGAAATCAGCATGTCCCGGCGTGTCGACAATGTTGATCTTGACGTTATTCCATAGGACCGAACAGTTTTTAGCGGCGATGGTAATACCGCGCTCGCGCTCCAAATCAAGGTTATCCATGATGCGCTCCTGCGCTTCCGCGCCATGGCGTAGTGAGCCGCTTTGTTTGAGCATTTCGTCGACCAGAGTGGTTTTCCCGTGGTCGACGTGGGCGATAATCGCAACGTTTCGAATTCTATCGTTAAGCATCATGGGTCCAGTTCGCTTTTGTCTGAAGCGGACCTTGCCATAAAACTGGTTTAAAATCCATAAGCGCTTATCCCGGATAGTCCTGTTCTACTGAATCTACAGGGTTTTTCTTTTTAATTGATGCTCCCGGCTTAAACTGGTATGACCGGCGCTGAGTCCAGGTTTGGTAGTGCTAGCCTGGAAACGTGGTTGGTGAGAGGGAACTTGACATGTATCAAAAATCCAGGGTCAGCATCCGGCGCGCCCCCAGCTATGAAAGTGAAGTGGTTTATAAGGCGATACAAGATTGCCTTGAGCCGCTGGGAGGGATCGGTGCATTTGTGCAAAGCGGTCAGAGGGTGCTTTTGAAACCAAATTTACTTGGACCCTTTTTCCCTGAGACTGCGGTTACGACTAACCCGGAGGTGGTTGCAGCTGTGGCCAAGTTGTGTTTGGAGGCTGGGGCTAAGGTGAGCGTAGGCGATAGCCCCGGTATTGGAGAGCTGCGGATTGTCATGAAACGGGCGGGATTGAAGTCCGCTCTGGCGGAGTTGGATACCAGCGTCGCGGATTTTTCTGCCTGTGCCGATTTTGAGTCTATGCGCAATATTGTGGGGCGTAAGATTGCGCTGGCGAAGGCCGTTGCGGAGGCAGATGTGATTATCAGCTTGCCTAAGCTTAAAACTCACTCCCAGATGGTTTT
The DNA here is from genome assembly GCA_012514925.1 of Deltaproteobacteria bacterium. Lineage (GTDB taxonomy): Bacteria > Bdellovibrionota_C > UBA2361 > UBA2361 > JAAYZI01 > JAAYZI01. Next base: position 8,540 of record JAAYZI010000294.1, read on the forward strand.
TACGGGGGCGCTTAAGAATCAGTACGGATTGGTGGTAGGTACGCGTAAGGCTTACTACCACTATCGCCTAAGGACACGCGAGTGGCTGGCAGCCTTAATGATCGACATTAATCGTATCGCCCGTCCGAAGCTGGCGATTATGGATGGAATTATCGCCATGGAGGGAATGGGACCGTCTGGAGGAGAACCCCGTCATCTGGGCGTGCTGATTGCCGGTGCTGATTTGGCGGCGGTGGATGTAGCGGCATGTACCTTGATCGGTCTCGACCCAGAGAGTGTGCCGCTTAATCTGGCGGCGAGAAAGTATGAGTTTGGCGCTACGCGTTTAGCAGAGATTGAGTTGGTTGGAGATGACTTGAGTAGTCTGGTTGTGCCGGATTTTAAAAAAGTGCCGCAGCTTCGCAGTGTGCTTCGCATTCTGCCGTTTCCGGCGTGGTTTTTATCGTGGCTCGAGCGCAAATGGGCCGCGCGGCCGCGCATTATTCCAGAGCTGTGTATCCGGTGCAACGCCTGTGGAAATGGGTGTCCGGTGGAGCCTGCAGCCATCCAGCCCTTGGCGGAGGGCGGCCCGCAAGTTGACGATGATCGCTGCATCCGTTGTTACTGCTGCCATGAGTTTTGCCCAGTTAAGGCAATCGCTCTTAAACGCAGTTGGCTGGGGAAATTGTTAGGTACTTGATTAAACTCGGTATCCGGTATCCGGTTATAGGACACGTAACCGCTTATTAATCATGCAATTTTGCTTTAAGCCTAGGCGGTAACGCGAAGTTCATTTCACTTTCTCCAGAGAAAGTAATATTCATGCAAACGGGTACTAAGACACTTATAATTCTCCTGAATCCAAACGCCGTATTGTTGCATCTTAATCCGTGGACCGCTTCATAACTGCACCACCTACCCTGCAGTAAGGAGTATTAAGATGGAGATGGAGTTCCCCGCAAACCTCTGCGAGTGGCTGGTCGCCATTTTGGCCGCACAGCTAGTTGTTTCGCTCTATATGTTCTTCACTTTGCGCGCTGCGGCACGCGCGCGCTCCGCTTTAAGCAAGGAGATGTTTGGACTAATGCGGAAAATTGAAGGGTTAACGGCCCAGCGCCGGGAGCAAGTCTCGACGCATCTTGATCGTGTTTTAGATTCACTCTCCGTTAGATTGCCGACCAATATCGCCTCCAAGGTGAGCGACCTTGTGTTTGAAACTGAGCGGCAGATCCTGGCGCGCTTGGCTGAGCTTGAACCACATCTTAAGAACAATGAAGCTAATCGTGAGAAGATGGAGGAACTGATTCTCACCATGGAGAAGCTCGAAGAAACTGTGGTGGGAATCACCGCGGAAGGGGTGCAGCAGGTGGTGCTTGAAAGCCGGAGGGCGCTTTTTGAAGAGGATGGAGCCTCTCCGAATCTCGCGCGTCTGCTGACGTAACCCATTGCGTAGATAGAGTTGAGTTAGAGATTTGCATCCCTAAACCTAGGTGTGGCAAATTAGACATGGCAGATTAACCGGATATTTAAATCCAAAGCTTAGGTTAGATGCATGTCGCTTGATTCTTCAGACGTAGAAATATCGGTAAAATCCAAACGTGCCTACCGACGTATTAAACTTAAGTCGCAAAATTTAGAAGAAGCTGGCCGTATCGCCGCCGAGCTTGGGCTCGGTCCGGTGGCGTCGCGTGTGCTGGCGGCGCGTGGGTATCGGGCAGACGCCCGCACGGAGAGCTTTATCAAACCTGCCTTGAGGACAGGCTTGCCAGATCCGGCCAAACTAAAGGATGTAGACCGCGCCTGCAGCTTGATCGCCGCTGCTTTGGAAGCTAAACAGCCAATCGCAGTTTGTTGTGATTTTGATGTGGATGGCCTTTCGGGCGGGGCGATTGTGAGCCATTTTCTTCGGAGAATAGGAGGGCGGGTGGAGGTGTTTGTGCCCGACCGCTTTGTAGACGGGTACGGCCTGAATCAGGCGGTGGTGAAGAAGATCGCGGAATCGGGCTTTGGCCTTCTGATTGCAATTGATTACGGCAGTACTAATCTGGTTGAACTGGCTCTGGCCCGACAGCTCGGTCTTAAGACGATTGTGGTTGATCATCACCACATCGGCACCGAGGCTCCGCAGGTGGACGCCTTTATTAATCCGCACCAAGCGGAGTGTGGTTTTGGCGATGGGATTTTATGCGCAGCAGGGCTGGCTTGGTACCTTATCATTAGGTTACGTAAAAAATTGCCGCAGGCTAGAGACCTCGATGCTAAGTCTTACCTGGACCTAGCCTGCTTGGGCACGATCTGCGATATGGTGCCGCTGGTGGGGGCTAATCGTGTGATTGCCAAGCGTGGTTTGGA
>JAAYZI010000295.1 GCA_012514925.1 Deltaproteobacteria bacterium
ACGGCCACCATGCACTATGACGAAGGTATGGGCGCCGGCGAACCTGTGGTAACAGGCATGAACTTTTCTCTGCGTAAGGCCAGTCAGCGGTACCGTTAGGCCGGGTATTTCACCAGGTCTAGCTGCGAGTCAGAATGATTAGCTAAATTTGGGAAGGGGGGATCCCCCTTATCCCATAAGTTGCAGTAGAGCAAAGTGAAGCGTTCCAAACAGCAGCATGGCTGCACAGGGGAGCCGTAGGTGTCGGTAAACTTGGGGCAGGGAAACTTCAAAGTACTCATTAGAAAGCAGCAGGCATAGGTGCAGGGGAGAGAGCAAAGTGCCAACAAAGCCGCTTACCAGTGCAAGGGACATATATGGTAAGAGGTCTGTTCCGGGGTCGAGCGCGCGCACTACTGCGATTACAATTGGGAACGAAGCTCCCACGAAAGCAATCGTGAGGCCGGCGGCGCATCCCACAACAAATGGCAGCAGCATAGTCATCAGTATCAGCGGCACTCTCAGCTCCTGTAAATCCTGCGCGATGTCGCTTACCGCGCCGCTATCTTGCAGCACCTCTGAAAAAATTAGGATCGAAAGAATTAGACCTACCATGGTCAATTGACGTCGATTAAAGAGCAGTGCGAAAGCTTCTGTCGGAGCGAAGCCGCTATGGTGCCAAACCCAGCCTAGCACGAGGAGAAGAGCTGTAATCAGCCCCAGCTCCTTGGCGACGGCCAACTCTGGGAACAGCCGCGCGAGCGAGATCCCAAGCCCAAGCCCCAGCACGATTACGCCAAAAATTGGTCCTGCCTCCGTCAAAAAGGGGAGTATCTTATGGCGGACTTTTGGCTCCGGGCTGGTAGGAGAAGGAGCTTGCTTCTTTGTAAGTTCAGGATAGCCGAGCAGCACCGCCAGCGCGCTAAGTGGAAGCATCAACACTACGAACTTGCTCAGGGGGATATCAGCTAAAACGCAAGTTAATAGTACCCCTGGATAGAGCGGCCACCAATACTCCCAGACATGTCGGAACCAGTAGTTGAAGAAAGCAAGCTGCGCCGGCGAATATCCCAGCCCATGGCCTAGTTGCTTAACCATTGGGGCCGAAAAGGCCGCTCCTCCGGGCATCGGCAGGAGCCCAATCAAGGCCGGAAACACAAATATATTTAGACCAGGACGCCGTGAGCAGTGTTGAAAAGCTGCAAGCATGCGCTGCATTCGGCCGCACTTCTCCAAAGTGGCGCTGAGGGCTAGAATTAACCCTATAATCAAAGCCAACCCTATGTTCTTCGGTGCGCTAAGTGCCACCCAAGTAGAGTGTCGCATGGCGGATGGGGACATGCCGAATAAAAGGGCTAAAACTCCCGCTGCCAGTAGAAACGTGCCCCACAAGGCCATTTTGCGGTGGATGCAGAAGATCACCAAGAGCACCACCAGGATGAATCTGACCAGGGCCGGCAAAAAATCAAACATGCGTGAGAAGATAATCTACGGTTAGGCTGCCGGACAAGCGCTTAATATGTTGAGATCTTGGAAAATCGTGTTGCTGGATATTCATGTGGTATCCGTTTACATGAATATTAAATTGGGGATTACAATCTGTTACCTATGTGATTATACGCAGTATCAAAATGGCCCCTGAGGGGACCTTTTCTTCAATGTTTGTGAATTTTGTATTCTAAATTCCAACGTGAACGGTTACGATGCTTTTATAGAGAAGATGGAGCAAAACCGGTTGAAGTATCCGGTTGAGCTGGCTAAAGATAAATTTATTAAGTACACCAGGCTCTAAAGGAGGGGAGGCGTTATGGTAGAGAATAAAGCCCAGGCGGATATCGCTCTAATTGGTTTAGCAGTGATGGGGCAGAATTTAATACTTAACATGGCGGACCATGGATTTAGTGTAGCGGCTTATAACCGCACTGTCTCCAGGCTCGATGAGTTTCTAAGTAGTGCGGCTAAGGGCACAAGCGTAATTGGGGCGAGGTCTTTGCCGGAGTTGGTTGCCGTTTTAAAGAAACCTCGACGGATTATGTTTATGGTCAAGGCAGGGACCGCTGTGGATGAGCTGATTCAGGAGCTTGTTCCTCTGCTGGAGGCTGGAGATATCCTGATTGACGGAGGCAACTCGCTTTTTACCGATACGCAGCGTCGCTGCGCTGAACTTGGTGCCAAAGGGCTTCTGTATATCGGATCGGGAGTTTCAGGCGGAGAGGAGGGCGCTAGGCGGGGTCCAGCCTTGATGCCGGGCGGGGACGCGCGCGCTTGGCCATATATCAAAGATATTTTTCAAGCCATTGCCGCCAAAGCTTCTGACGGCGAGCCTTGCTGTGATTGGGTGGGGCAGGGAGGTGCCGGGCACTATGTTAAGATGGCGCATAACGGGATTGAGTATGGCGATATGCAGATTATCTGCGAAGCTTATCATCTTATGCGTGATGGTTTGGGCATGAGTTCAGAGGAGATGCAACAGACGTTCTCACGTTGGAATAGTGGTCCCTTGGATAGTTATTTAATAGGGATTACGGCTGATATTTTAGCAGTAAAAGATGCGGACGGATCTCCTTTGGTGGAGCGAGTGTTGGATGCTGCCGGGCAAAAGGGCACCGGTAAATGGACTGGTATCAGCTCGCTGGATTTGGGGGTGCCTCTCACGCTTATATCGGAAGCAGTTTATGCGCGTTATTTGTCGGCTCAAAAAGAGGAAAGGCTTCGTGCTGCGGAAGTGTTAAAGGGACCGGAGTCCCGTTCTGAAGCGGGTCGCGAGGGTTTGGTAACGGATTTGGAACAGGCCCTCTTGGCGGCCAAGATTGTTTCGTACGCTCAGGGTTTTATGCTGTTGCGTGAGGCTGCGCGCGAATATAAGTGGGAGCTGGATTATAGCGCCATCGCTTCGATTTGGCGCGCAGGCTGTATTATCCGCAGTGTTTTTTTGAATAAGATTAAGGAAGCTTATCTTAGCAATCCTGACTTATTAAATTTGTTTATGGATTCGTTCTTCCGTGAAACATTGGAAAAATGTCAGCCTGCTTGGCGGCGTGTAATCGTGGCAGCGGTTCAGCGCGGGATTCCTGTGCCAGCGTTGTCAAGCGCGCTCAGCTTTTATGATGGTTACCGTTGCGCGCGGCTACCTGCCAACCTGCTCCAAGCCCAGCGCGATTATTTCGGCGCGCACACTTATGAGCGTGTTGATCGCCCGCGTGGCGAGTTCTTCCACAGCGATTGGAGCAATAAGGGCGCGTAAGTTTGGAGTGAAGAGGCTCCTATCCTTGACGGAGCCTCTTTCTCTAAATGGGTGCGCCAACACGCAGAGTCAAGACTCCCGCTAGTCAGCTGCATTTTTACTTTCTCTGGAGAAAGTGATTTGGCGCGGTGAAAGAAAGGGGCGCGAGAAAGAGGGCGCGAGAAAGGGGCGAAATAAAGAGGGCGCAAGAAAGGAGGAAACCCCGCCAACGCACAGAGCCAAGACTTCTGCTAGTCTGCTGCATTTCACTTTCTCTGGAGAAAGTAAAGATAACTCCTTGAAATCATTAGGTCCAAAAACGGAAATTTGCGGCACTACGCTAGCCGGAGGAGCTTCTTACCTGGACCCAAAACCTTGTGAGTCTTCGCAGGTAGAGGGGTGGTGCATTTTTGTAAGTCCTGATGGGTGGGCGCTACATTTTCACTTTCTCCGGAGAAAGTAATTTGGCGCGGTGAAAGAAGGGGCGCGAGAAAGAAAGAGACGCGAGAAAGGGGGCGCGAGAAAGGGGCGAAATAAAGAGGGCGCAAGAAGGGGGAAACCCCGCCAACGCGCAGAGCCAAGACTTCTGCTAGTCTGCTGCATTTTCACTTTCTCTGGAGAAAGTAAAGATAACTCCTTGAAATCATTAGGTCCAAAAACGGAAATTTGCGGCACTACGCTAGCCGGAGGGGTTTCTTACCTGGACCCAAAACCTTGTGAGTCTTCGCAGGTAGAGGGGTGGTGCATTTTTGTAAGTCCTGATGGGTGGGCGCTACATTTTCACTTTCTCTGGAGAAAGTGATTTGGCGCGGTGAAAGAAGGGGCGCGAGAAAGAAAGAGACGCAAGAAAGGGGCGCGAGAAAGAGGGCGCAAGAAAGAGGGCGTAAGAAAGGAGGGAAGCCCCGCCAACACGCAGAGCCAAGACTTCTGCTGGTCTGCTACATTTTCACTTTCTCTGGAGAAAGTGATTTGGCGTGGTGAAAGAAGAGAGCGCAGCGGCGCAAGAAGCAGCGGCGCAAGAAGGGGCAGCGCAAGAAGCAGCAGCGCAAGAAGGGGCGGCGCGAGTAGGGATATGGCTGGTGCTAAATTTGGTTGTACAGTGTTGCGTGAGTTAGCACATATTCGGCGCTTAAGGTGTAGCCGACTTCGAATTCGAGGTTGGCGGGAAGTTCAGGGCAGAGGGTTTTTACTAGTCTGGCTAGGAAGGTGCCTGGTTTGGTGGGTGTTAGGACTACGTCCTTGAAGCCGAAAAATTGCAGACAGATTGGGAAAAGAGCTTTGTAGATACTCTCTTTTACGGAGAACATTGTGATTGTGCGGGTGGTCTGTTCTTTCGGTAAAGTTTCAATCCACTCTTGTTCGGAAGGGCAGGCGATGTAGGAACAGATATTATAGCGTAGCGGACGCCTCAGACCTTCTAGGTCCAACCCAATGCCTTTAATCTCAGGAGCGATTGTGGCCGCGGCCGCTGCCAATTGGTCACAGTGAGTAATCGAAGCCTTAACGTTTGCGGGCCAGAGCGGCTCGCCCTGTGGGCCGCGTAGTAGTGGTGGTGCAGGTTTAAATCCCAACTGTTCGAGCGCGGCGCGCGCCGCCGCTCGCCCGGCCCTAAATTGAAAAATTCGCTTTTCTATGGCACGCTCACTCAACAGGGATTCTTCTGCTGGCAAGGCCGTAGGGGGTGTTAGATCCCGAAAATCCAGCAATTTAAATATGATTTCCGGTGGGAAAGCAGGGGATAACATAGCGGCTTTTACTTAAGCATGAAAGATATTTAATATCATATTTCTGATGGAATAAAAAACAACCTCTTAGAGAAAGGTTTTAGGGTGGAGGTACAACCTTGGCGAGGATATCCATAAAAACAGCGGAAGAGATTGAGGGCATGCGTCGCGCTTGCAAAGTCACCGCCCAAATTTTAGATGCGATGGATGAGTTGGTGCGGCCCGGCATTAGCACGGAAGAAATTGATCGTTTTGTACACAAAATGACGATTTCACTTGGCGCTAAACCCGCGACATTGAATTACAAGGGTTACACCAAGTCTGTTTGCACCTCGATTAACGATGTGGTGTGCCACGGCGTTCCCAGCCCTTACGTCACGTTAAAGGAAGGAGATATTATTAATATCGATGTGACATCGATTGTCGATGGTTTCTTTGGGGACTCCAGCCGGATGTATTTTGTGGGAGGGGAGCAGGCCTGCACACCGGATGCGCAGGAACTAGTGAAACATGCCTATCAAGCCCTATATGTTGGAATAGCGCAGGTGGCGCCAGGTCGGCATATCGGCGATATCGGTGCCGCCATTCAGGAGTATATAAAGGGCACGGGGAAAAATTACGGGATCGTGCGCGAATATACGGGACATGGCATCGGACGACACTTCCATGAACTACCTCAGGTTGTGCACGCGGCGCGTTGGGGGAGCGGCGATGTTATGAAAGCTGGCATGACTTTTACGATCGAACCCATGATCAATATCGGCCGGAGCGAGACAGTGCTTTCAAAGGTGGATGGTTGGACCGTGCGCACCGCTGATGGGAGCCTCTCGGCGCAGTGGGAGCACACGGTGTTGGTGACCGAAACCGGGTCTGAAGTGCTGACGTAAGGAGGGAGAGTCCGCTACTCTCCGAAGATTATCTCCCATAAACCGCGGCTGCGTTTACGCGCTGGCGTAGGGGTAGAGTGTGGAAGGATCGCCTCGGGCAGTTCTTCGTGAGGATGCAGCGGACAGTAGTTTTTAGGTTCTGTGCCCCTTATAAAGACCTCGCGGACGATGTTTTGGGGAGGGCAGGAGCGTGTGACTAACGCGCCACTTTGGCTATCTAGTTCGGTAAAGACCACCCCTGACGGCGGAATAAAATCACTGGCTTGGTAGTAAGGTTCCGCGCACTTCATAAACTCGCTCCAAATTGGAGCCGCAGCGGTGGAGCCGGTCAGCCCCAATTTGGCGTTATTATCGTATCCAACCCACACACCCGCCGCCAATGTTGGAGTGAACCCCACAAACCAGGCGTCGCGAGCTTTGTCGGAGGTGCCGGTTTTACCGGCGGCCGGTCGACTGAAGCCAGACCTTCTCGCTGCCTGTCCGGTGCCACGTTCGATTACTCCCTGCAAAATATTAGTAAGTATATAGGTGGCGCTTTCGTCGGAGATTCGTTTCTCCACAATTTTGCTGGTAAGAAGCTCCTCGTCCTGATTGTCCCAGACAGCGGTGAATAGGCGCGGCTCCACATAAAATCCACCGTTGGCCAGAGCGGCATAGGCGCTGGTTAAAGACAGCAAGTCTGTATCGACGGCTCCCAAAGTAATGGCCGGCACCCGGGGCACTTTGGCCGCAACCCCAAAACGTTCGATAGTAGCCGCCGCTACATCGATCCCCACCTCTTGTGCCAGGGCTGCAGTCGGGATGTTCAGAGATTTTTCAAGGGCGTAGCGCAGGGTCACAGGGCCGCGGTATTTCTTGTCGATATTCTCCGGTCGCCAAACTTTGTTTCCCGTTAGCTTGATTTCAAAAGGCTGGTCGTAAAGGATGGTGGCCGGGGTCGCGTGCCCGCCTCCGCCTCGGTCCAAGGCCGCCAGATAGATGAAGGGTTTTACGGTTGATCCAATCTGGCGCTTGGCCTGGCTCACATGGTCGAACTGATTGCGCGAATAATCGCGGCCTCCGATCCAGGCGCGGACTAATCCGCTGTACGGCTCAATTGCCACCAGCCCAGCCTCCAAATCAGCGCGCACCGATTTTGCAAAGTCACGTTTGAGCCGATTTAGTCCTGCCACTACAGCCTGCTGCGCGCAATTTTGCATGCCCGCATCGAGGCCGCTATATACTTTAATACCGGCCGGGATGGCTGCATCCAGGTTCAGCCGCTGCTCCAGTTGTTTTTGAAGGGCCACTTGAAAAAAGGCGGTGCTGGGAGAACGCTCGCTGCCTGGCAGAATTCGAAGAGGTTCGTTTTTCGCTTGTCTAAACTCCGCGGCGTTAATCTTGCCTGCTTGAAGCAGTTGCTTTAGTACAGTGTTGCGCCGTTTTGTAGCCCGCGTCAGGTGGCGGCGCGGCGAATAATACGAAGGGGCTCTTATGATGCCTGTTAGTAGGGCGGATTCGCTTAGCGAGATCTCGCCAATTTTTTTCCCAAAGAACAGCCGTGAAGCCGCGGCAAAGCCGTGAATAGCGGCCGCGCCCTCTTGCCCCAGATAAATTTCATTTAGGTAAGATTCTAAAATCTCCTCTTTGCTTAGGCGACTCTCCAAGCTAATCGCGGCCAGAGCCTCCATAATTTTACGTCCGATCGTTTTTTTTGGAGAAAACAGCATATTCTTAGCGAGCTGTTGAGTGAGAGTGCTTCCGCCCTGCACGATCGCAAGCGCCCGGAGATTCGCCACGGCTGCGCGTGCGATGCCTTGAAAATCAATGCCGTGGTGCTCAAAAAAGCGGTGGTCTTCAACTGTAATAACCGCGTCTATAAGGTGTTGCGGAAAATCTGCTAGACGCAGTTCTTCATGCTCGCGCTGTTTGGCAAAGCCCAGGTACGAGATGCGGCGTGGAGTTAGAATCAAGTCTGATGCTTCTGGATCGGATCCGCTATGGGCGGTTCCTGCGCTGCAGTCGTAAACCAAATAGTTTGGCTCGGGTTGGTTTCCAAAGGGGCTGCGAAAGGGTGGCGTGTTAATCTCAAAGAGAGTGCCAGCTACGAGAAACTCGCCTGGCGTCACCGGCAGAGCCGAGACTTCGCGGTAGCCGCGATTAGATAGTTCACGGCGCAAAAGTTCGGGGCTGATTTTAGCGCCGGCCCGCAGGTGTAACGGGGCAGAGTAGATCGCAGAGGATGAGTCAGTATCCCAGGGCCTCAAACGGGCCTCCACTCTCTGGTCAATCCAAATGAATCCCCCCAACGAAAGTAGGGAGAGTATAAACAGCAATATGACTAGTGCAGTAAAAAAACGTAACATCAGTAAATTGTAAAAGTTGTGTAAATCAGAATTCGACCATACAGACAATGTATGATTTTTTCATATAAAACGTAAGGTCATTCAGTCTGGTGCGACCTAATGTTGGCCTTGTCGCATATGCATATCTTGCGCAAAAAATTGGCAAATTATGTGTCAGAGAGCTATGCGCGTATCCGGTAACCGCTCACGCATAACCAGGTTCCACCTCGAGCTTACTCGATATCCGTTCACAGGAATATTACTTTCTCCAGAGAAAGTGAAATTTTACCGCCCAGGCTAAAAACAAAAATTGCATGATCCATTGCTTAATCAATTCCGTGCGTGAACGGTTACACTTCCTTTTTAGGGGGGATGAGGGTCACAGATATCTTACTCTGCGCCACCTTTATATCTGATATATCAGTGTGTTATATATCCAGCGAAGAGCGTGCAGATTTTCCGGCTAAATAGTGTTATAAGCATGGGTTCATTGGGGGGAGCGTTATGTCAGGACATTCTAAGTGGGCGACCATTAAGCGTAAGAAGGCGGCGGCTGATTCCAAAAGGGGGCGTATTTTTACCCGTCTTTTGAGAGAGATCCAGGTGGCTGCCAAAATGGGTGGCGGCAATATTGATGCAAATGCCAGACTGAAAACCGCTGTGCAGGCGGCCAAAGATCAGAGCGTCCCGGCTGATAATATAGAGCGCGCCATCAAGCGCGGGTCGGGGGACCTAGAGGGGGTTAGCTACGAAGAGGTGACCTATGAAGCGTATGGACCCGGTGGGGTGGCGATCCTAATCAATGTACTAACCGATAATAAGAACCGCACTGTCGCTGA
>JAAYZI010000296.1 GCA_012514925.1 Deltaproteobacteria bacterium
GTATTTACTTTCTCTGGAGAAAGTGATTTGGCGCAGTGGTAAAGGGGGCCGAGCGGTATGACCGGGGCGGCACGTGTAGAGTGGATGGTGGTTTTTGGTATTTGGGGCATTTACTTTCTCTGGAGAAAGTGATTTGGCGCGGTGGTAAGGAGGGGCGCTGCAATGTCGGCGCTGTAATATCGGCGCTGCAATGTCGAGCGGTACGACCGGGCCGGCGCGTGTAGAGTGGATGGTGGTTTTTGGTATTTGGAGTATTTACTTTCTCTGGAGAAAGTAAAAAATAAATTGAGGGCGCGGCTGCGAGGGGTGGTGTAAATCGCGATGGCCGTGTGGCCGTGTAGCCGGGGGTTCGGCTGGGGCGAGTGGTGTAGTTTGATTTGTGCGGTTTGATGATTGAAGCGGGCGGTGCAGTTTGGTTGAAGCAGTGCGGTTTGGTTGAGGCGAAACGTGTAGAGTGGGTGGCGGTTTTTGGTGTTTACTTTCTCTGGAGAAAGTAAATTAGGGAAGTAAATGGGAGGTAGTGCGGAGGGCCGCGCTGCCGCAAAGGGTGCCGTCACAAAGGGGCCGTGTCGCCGAGAGGGGGCCGCGCTGCTGCAAAGAGGGTCGCCATAAAGGGGCCGCGCTGCTGCATGGAGTGTCACCATAAGGGTTGGTTCTAACTCGTTTTAATTATTAACTTACCTTATCTGAATCCGTCTAGCTTGGAGCGGAATCTTAATCTTTGGTCTGTCCTTAGTGGCTCCGATTCAGTCAAGCGGGTGAATGGGAGAGCTGTGTGCGGTCTAACGAAAACCGAGTGTTAGTTGCAGCGCCGCAGGCTCTGGTAATTTGGTCGTAGCTTAAGGGCGGAAGACAAAGGGTCCTGGATTTATTGTGGTGGATAGACAGCATGGAAATGGAAGAAGAGCTTAAAGATTCGACTGAGCTATCGGAGTCTGAAGAGAAACCCAAGTCGGCAAGTGATCGCGCTCGCGCCTTTTTGTCTGCGCATAACGCTGGGTTGGTTGGCTCTAGTCAGGATGGGGAAAAATTGGAGAGCCCCAAAGGAGAAGATTCGTCCGGGATAAGGGCGTTGGTACAGGCTGGTACAGACCCGCGCCGCGGAGAGGTCAGTGCCGCTACGATTGGCCGCATGCTTGGATTGGTGACAAGTGCCGATTTGCAGATAATCGAGAATAAAGTGGATCTGTTGCTAACTAAGATTAACAACTTGACCGCTAAGACCGAGAAGATCATCTCTGCTTTGTCTGGATTAGCAACTGGGGCAGAAATTGAGCGCGTGGAGATGCAGATCGGTAATCTGCGCAACTCCATTAACGATGGGGCAGGCAAGGGACAGAATCTAGATGAGGACGGTGATCGACTACTTTCAAAAACCAAGATTCAGAGTAATTCTCCGCAAACTTTCGGCGGGAAAGTTGTGACTCGCATCACTCCTAAGGAAGAATCATGAGCAGCGGCGGGGTCAGTTAAGTTAAAGGGGAACTTTTATGAGCAAGCAGGTGAAACAAAAACTCAGTCAGCGCATCGAGAAAGAAGTGATAAACGAAACGTCGTCGGAGACCCGGACGCTTAGCGCCAAGGTTGAAAAGACAAGAGGCCGCAACAAAAGTTACCTGATCGATCTAAGAATTCACAGCCCCTCGTCTTTAGGATATTTAAATTTGGATGGTATCGATACTGCACCGGCGCTAGTGCGTCTGGCCAAGGTTAAGGGCCTAGATGTAATCGCCGTTACGGATTATTACGCCGTCGATTATTTGGAGCGTGTCTTGGAGGCAGGACAAAACTCAAGCGTGGTTATCCTCCCAGGTGTAGTGGTGCGCTGTCAGGTCGAGGGTTGCGATGATGTCGTGCTCTCTTGCCTTTTCCCCGAAAGCGCCGGTTCGCAAAGTGTGCGCGCACTGCTGAGAGCATTGAAGGTTCCAGCGCATGCCCGCGGCCGCCATGATTACATAGTAGACTTAGCTTTTGAACA
>JAAYZI010000297.1 GCA_012514925.1 Deltaproteobacteria bacterium
CACAAAGAAGGGGGAGGAGTGTATAGGTCGTTATGGCACTTCATCCGCTCCGCGGCCGCTTCTGATGGCGCGGAGTTCTGTGTTCTGTTGGATGGGCGCGCACTACCGCGGGAGCCGACCTGGGTTGAACAGCTGATGCAGTACGCAGTGCGGCCGGGGGTGGGTTTGGTGGGAGCAAAAATATCTGATCGCTTTGGCCGCTGTTGGCACGCTGGCTATACTCAGATGGGGCGTCGGGTTTCACATAACGGATTTAAGGCTGGCCGTTTTGAACGGGGCTATGGGATGCGTTTGGTGGCTGCGCATAATGTAAGCGCCGTATCGAGCATGGGTTTGGCGGTCTCTCGGGGCAGGCTTTTGGGGGAGGCGCTTGGCCGGTTGCCACTTTGTTCGCGTCTTGGTCTTGAAGTGGCTTTGGCCTTTGAGGTTCGAGAGCAGGGGCAACGAGTGGTTATTAACCCGCATGTCGATTTGCTCTGGGAAGGGAAGCCGCTGCGCAGGGTCCAAGATTTAAGCGACCATCCAGAGGATTTGGCGCAGCTTGAGAAGGTCTGGGGCGTATCTGACTTTGTTGATCCGTACTATCCTTGCGGTCTTGATGGAGAGGCTATGAATTTTAGGATGAAACCCTGATGACGGCAGCCGCTCAGTGCAGCATTATTATTCCGGTATACGGCGCTTTCGAGGAGAGTCGTAAGTGCCTTGAGAGCGTGCTGCGGCATTCTCCAGAGGCGCGCGCTGTTTTTGTGATTGATGACGCAAGTCCGCATGGGGAATTTATAAAGCAGCTACCGGCGCAGCTGCGTCAAGATGCTCGGCTGGTTATTAAGCGTAACCCGGTTAATTTGGGCTATGTGAAGAGCTGCAATGTGGGCATGCAGCTAGCTTGTGGTGACGATGTGGTGCTGCTAAACAGCGACACGGAAGTTACCGCGGGTTGGCTGGCAAAGCTTAGTGCGGCTGCATACAGCGATGCGCGCGTAGCAACAGTGACGCCGTTTACAAATAACGGGGAGATCTGTTCCTTTCCACAGTTTTGTGCCGACAATCTTTTACCATCATTTTGCACCTTGGAAGAATTGGGCGAGATAGTGGAACGGGCCTCAAAGAGGGAGTATCCCGAGATTCCGTCTTGCGTCGGATTTTGCGTCTATATACGGCGCGAAGCTATTTCGAAGATAGGGGTGTTTAACGCTGAAGTGTTTGAGAGCGGGTACGGTGAGGAAAATGATTTTTCGTGCCGGGCCGTGAAGGCGGGTTACATTAACATAATGGATGACGCCACCTTTATCTTCCATAAAGGCAGCCTCTCCTTTGGCGCGCGTAAAACTCTGCTTTACCAACGAAATGGCGAGGCGCTGCGGCGTCTGCATCCACACTATTTTGATGAAGTGGCGCGCTTTAAGAACCGCGATCCCTTGCGGCCACTTCGGCTGCGGATTATGGACGAGCTGGTGGCGTTTTGGAACCGTAAGCAGCCTCGGCGGACGCTGCAGGTTTTGCACAACGGACCCTTTGTTTCGCGGGGGGATCCTCTGGGCGGCACCGAAATGCATGTGCAGGATTTAATCGGGCAGGTTGAGGGCGTTTCGCATTGGAGCCTGGTCCCGTTTAAGCGCAGCTATTTTTTAACGGCGCACCTGCCGGGTATGCAGCGGGAGTATGTGCTTGACTCCGGAGCTGTTAAGTTGGGGAGTATCCTGCAGCGCTCTTTTTTTGATTTAGTTCATCTGCATCATACACGTTGGTTTGAACATGCAGAGCTATGTGCCGCGCTGGTCCGTCATGGAAATTATATTGTGTCATTGCATGATTTCACGCTGGTTTGCCCGCGATCACACCTGGTAACTCTCTCCGGAAAATTTTGTTCGGGCAAGGAGTGCAGGGAAGGGTGCGGATATAAGCCGGAGTATATGTTACGTTACCGCAGTGCATCAGAGGCGCTGTTAGATCAAGCCAAGCGGGTGGTCTGTTTTTCCGATTCAACCAAAGATCTCTATTCGGGAATTGTGAGAGGAGACTATCGTTGGAAGAAAATTCCGCATGGAGTCCCAAGTGTAAGTCTCAAGGCTGAAGTACCTGCAAAGCCCGATTCCAATAATCCCCTCAAGATTGTTTTTTTAGGGAACCTTCACCAGCTTAAGGGTGCCACGGTTATAGCGGAGCTTGCCGGGTGGAAGTGTCTGCCTTGTGGTGTGCCGTTGGAGTGGCACCTGATAGGGAAGCTCTTTGGGGGCACTGTGCCTGGGTTGGTGCAACATGGCTCGTATTCCCGTGAAGAATTGCCGGAGAAATTCGCCAAAATTAGGCCACATTTGGTGGTGTTACTCTCGCTTTGCCCTGAAACATACGGTTTGATTCTCGATGAGGCATGGAATGCGGGTGTGCCCGCGTTGGTGACTCCACTTGGAGCGCCCCCTGAACGGGTCAGACGTAGCGGCGCAGGTTGGGTTTTGGAGAACCTTACGGCAAGAGGCGTAGTGCAGACGCTGGAGAAGATTGTGCATGATTGGCAGGGCTATCTGCGTGTGCGCGCGAACGTGTCTAATGTGGAGCTCCTCACAGTTAAGGCGGAAGCGCTTAGTTACGAGGAGCTTTATGCCGAGTGCGGTCAGGTCTGCCCCGTGGA
>JAAYZI010000298.1 GCA_012514925.1 Deltaproteobacteria bacterium
CATATCTCGCACGTAGCACACTAGTTTAATTTGCCAACCCTTTGCGCGAGATATGCATATGCGACAAGGCTAACATTAGGTCGTACCAGATTGGATGACCTTACGTTTTATGAAGAAATCTAACATTGTCTGTGTGATTAAATACTGACTAGTACAGGTGGATGAGGGATATAGACCACACGAAGTGGATAGCGGCTGTCATATTCACTTTCTCCAGAGAAAGTAATATTCATGTAAACGGTTACCGGATACACTCGAAGCGATAGAAGTCTAGTGGGATATTCAGATTAGCCCAAATCCCTCGCCGCAGCCGTTACAGCCTCCACTACCCGCCCGGCCTCGGCCAATTTTAGGTGCGGCCCAATCGGCAAGCTCAGGGCCGTATCCGCAATCTCCTCACTAAGAGGAAAGTCGCCGCGCTTGAAACCGAGATGAGCGTAGGCTGGAGAAAGATGAGGTGCAACTGGGTAGTGAATCAGGGTACCGATTCCTGCTGCCTTTAACATATTCTGCAACGCATCTCGCCGACTATGCCGTACCAAAAAGATGTGCCAGCACGGCTCCGCCCACTCCGGGACAAAGGGCAGTGTCATACCAGGCAGGTCCCTAAGCTGTTTGAGATAAAACGCTGCAATCTTGCGGCGAGCACCGTTCCAGGCATCGAGGCGCTTTAATTTGACCTGTAGAAATGCTGCTTGTAGGGGATCTAGACGCGAATTAAACCCCATCACTTCATTGTGATATTTAACCCGCGACCCATAATTGCGTAGCACTCGCACCCGATCTACCAACTCAGCATCATCGCTCACGACCGCACCCCCATCTCCCAGAGCGCCCAGGTTCTTGCCGGGATAAAAGCTAAAGCCGGCGGCATCTCCAAGAGATCCGGCGGCCCGACCGCGATAAGTTGCGCCGTGCGCCTGCGCGGCATCTTCAATCAATTTTAAACCATGCCGATTTGCCAGCGTTGCCAGCTCCTCCATCTGCGCGGACTGCCCGTATAAGTGCACCGCCAGAATCGCGCGCGTGCGGGGAGTGATCGCGGCGGAAACCCGTTCTACATCGATATTATAAGTATCCAGACGCGGCTCTACTGGCACGGGCTTAGCCCCGGCATGCGTCACCGCCAGCCATGTCGCGATATAGGTATTGGCCGGAACAATCACCTCAGCGCCTTCGCCGATGCCATACGCTCTTAAAATCAAATGGAGTGCATCGAGCCCATTTGCAACTCCACAGCAATGCTTGACGCCTACATACGCTGCAAACTCCCTCTCGAAAGTCTCCAGTTCGCCGCCCATAATATACCAGCCTGATTCCATGACACGCAGGAAGGCTGCGTCCAGCTCGGCTTTAAGCTCCTGATAGGGCGCTAATAAGTTTAGGAAGGGAACTTCGACGCTCAAACCACACCTATTTCTTTTAAGAACAGATCATAATCACGGATATAGTCTTCCTCTCGGTATATATCCGAAGCAAGCACCAGCAGCACCGCGTCTGCCGTGTATTTGTACTGCACTCCCCACACCATCGGGGGTAGATACAACCCTAGGTGCGGACTGTCCAAAAGCACCTCTTCGGTATTCCTTCCATCATTGACCATCACCGCGCACGATCCCTTAACACACAGCAAAAATTGCTGCAGAGTACGATGCGTATGTTCCCCTCTCACATCTTTACTAGGCACACCATACACCAGAAAATAGCGCTGCGGTATGAACGGCAGATGCTGTCCGTACTCACCGAAAGAGAGACTGCCGCGCAAGTCAACCACAATCGGCATCTCATAAAGCCGGACCCCTTGCACCCCCAATTCCGAAACCTTTCCGACGCTGGGCGTCGACGTCGGCTGCACTCGCTTTACATGCCCGCTATCAACATACCCCTTGATGCGCGCCGGATTTCCCACCACAATCGCATTAGGAGGCACGTCTTTAGTGACCACCGTGCCCGCCCCCACTACAGCGTTACGACCAATCGTAATCCCCGGCAGGAGCGTGGCATTAGCGCCGATTGAAGCGCCGCATCTGATAACGGTGAGCAGGGATTCTCCCGGCGTGCCATGCGCGCGCGGCAATAATTGGTTGGTAAAAGTGGCGTTGGGTCCGATCAAGACGTCATCCTCCACGCGTAAACCGTCCCACAGTTGCACGCCACCTTTAACCTCAACGCGATCACCCAAAACCACCTCATTCTCAATCAGGCAGCTCTCTCCGATGTTGCAATCCTCGCCGAGCACAGCCCCCGGCAAGATGTGAACAAACGCTGAGATGTTGGTACGCGCCCCAATCTGGGTGGATTCAACGATTGCACTAGAGTGTTTCTGAAAACTCATTCTCCACTCCTCTTTTCCGCAGCTGACAGACCAGCCTCAAAAACGGCATCAATTACATAGGGAGGACGCTTGCGCGTTTCATCCAAAGTCCGCCACAGATATTCGCCTAAGATCCCCAGCATGGACATCTGCACCCCCGCCGTAATCGTAAGTAAAATCATGGTTGGCACCCAGCCCCGCACTGGAACGCTCCAGATCATCCAACTGGCGAGAATAATCAAACCGTAGAGAAATGCTGCACCCGCCACCAATAAACCCACCAGCGATAACAAACGAATTGGAAAATACGAAAAAGAAACGAATGAATCGACAAATAACTTTAGCTTCTTGGCCAACGTCCAACGAGATTTGCCTTTTTTGCGCGCACGGCGAGTGTACGGAATCAATACCGGGCGGTAACCAAGCCAATAAATAAGGGCCATGACGTTGGTATTCTTCTCCTGGATGCGCAATAAATCCTGCACGACCTGACGATCTATCAACACAAAATCAAAACCCCCGCTGGGGTATCCAGGCAGCGCGAAGCGACGAAGCAACGCATAGTATGCGTTTGAACAGAAGCGCTGCAGCCCCGGATCCTCACGCTCCTGGCGCACCGCCAAAACAACCCTAGTACCGCGCTTCCACTCCGCCGCCATTTCTACAAACAGCTCGGGAGGATCCTGCAAATCAGCGGCGATAATACCAACACAATCTCCTCTGACCTGAGAAAGTCCGGCTTGCACAGCAGCCATCGCGCCGAAATTTCGGGTGAGCTTGAGGACTTTTATGATTTCAGGAAATTTTTTTTGAAAATCTAGAAGAATCTGTAAAGAACGATCTCCCGAACCGTCGTCTACAAACACCAGCTCTAACTCGTATCCAGTCAGACGATCTCCAAGCTCCAGTAGCTGTGGAATGGTATCCGGGAGATTAGCCTCGTTATAGTACACCGGCACAATAATCGAGAATTTCTTCATGGCTCCACTGAAAAGGCTGATAACGTTCTGAATATTGTGCATTTTCTAGCACAAGGGTTGCCCCTTGGCAAGCAAACGGCCTTACTCTCCAAAAACCATCTCTATGTTCTTGGAGCAGCTCAAAACAGTGCCGCTTGTCTGACTCTTAGAAAAATAGGATATCTGAGGCAGTTTTGTGAGTTTTGATCCTCACTCTTCGAGCAGGAATCAGACACCGTGGTCTCCATCATAAGAACAAGGAGTTTTTATTTAAGGCTGGCATCCATCTGGGACGCGGAGTTCATCTTCAGCCTGCGAAGTGATCCTCAGATTTCCGCATTCTTATCTAAGATTTCGGGAGGAGTGGAGGAGCAACGGCGCTGGCTTACAGAATACAAACTGCGCGAGGCCGCGCAGCAGGAATTTTACTTTGTTATTCTAGACCCTAGCTGCACACCCCTTGGCACTATCAGGGTTTATGATATTACACCGGAAACTTTCACCTGGGGGAGTTGGATGCTCTGTAAGCAAGCACCCAAGTTTGCGGCAATCGAAAGCGCTTTGGCGGCGTATGATTTCGGCTTTAACTATCTTGGTTTGAAGCGCTGCACCTTTACTGTGGACCGCCTGAATTTGCCTGTCTGTCGTTTTCACGACAACTTCGGCGCGCGCCGGGAGCGAGCCGACCAGAAACAGTACTACTATAGCTTTGATCAAGAAGGCTTTGCGAAAGCTTGCCGCAAATACCAAAAATATTTCTGCACTAACAAGATCCTATAGCCTGGGATTCAGTACGGCTGTCTTGTTTTTGGACCGCTTCCACACCATTGAGAACGCAGAGACGCGCCTCCCGATCACTCCTGGAGGCCTGAGACGCGCAAACTCTCTTAATCCAATTATTGGCGGGATGCTCAATAAAAAGGTACATCAACACCGCATAAACATTGATCAGCGTAAATAACACCCAATAATTCTGGGATATCAACCGAGACGTCAGTTCGTAAAAAACACCTAAATGAATCAGATAAAAAACGTAGCTGCTCTTACCCAACAGCTCCATGAGACGCGATGCTAAGAATGCTCTAATCCACGACCTCTCGACCAACAATCCGCTTATGAATACTCCAACACAAACCGGCACGATCAAATTGTTGATGACCATACCGCCCGGACTAAACACCCCAAGCGAGTAGCCCGGCCCAACCAAACATGAAAGTCCATACAAACTCCCAAGCATGCCCAGACAACCGCAGATCGTAAGCGCAGGCACTCTCTGGAGGGGCGGCCTAATCTTTCCCGACATAAAAGCCTTGGCCACAAACATTCCGACAAAAAACTCCGCAGCCCTTCCAAAAAAAGTGTACAAGGCCACAAACCTAATCCCCACAAAAAAACCCTGGAAATTGATAGCCGTGCCCACGCTTAGCAACGCGCCACCAATCAGATACGTTCCAAACAACGCCGTTAACATGCCCAGACGGCGCGACGCCAACATCGCCACTGGAAAGACGAAATAAAAGACCTCCTCGACCGTCAACGACCAACCCTGCGCTACACCTATAAATTTGTATAAATCGGAAAAACCCCTGATAAAAGTCACCTGCAGGATAAAATCTCTCAGTACAATTCCAGCCGTTTTGCCCTGTGTAAGCGCATAAATAGAACCTAGCGCGACCACCAGAAAATACATCGGGTAAATGCGCGCCAGACGATTTACAAGGTAATCCCGGTAAAAACTCCAAGAAACCGAAGCACGCTTGGCATAACGGTAATAAATCAGAAACCCGCTTAAAACGTAGAAAACCGAAACCCCAGTGTGCATCTCTCGTACAATCCCTACTACCGCTGCAGAACCCAATGTTAAGGAAACGGGAATGCCGTAATGATGGAAGTACACCATAAAGGCCGCAATCGCACGCAGCCCCGTCAGACTTGGGAAATAGCGGGGCGTACCTGCCTCATGGGTTGCAGCGTCAAATCGATTGGAATTCTGAATAAGGCTAAGTTTCATACTATGGGGGCGACTCTGCCATACCGAGCTAGAGATCTGCAATAGACGGGGCAAACTCGCCGCAATCTCGTTAAATTAACAATCGTAACCGCTTACCCATGGAATTAATCATGCAATTTTTGTTTTAAGCCTGGGCGGTAAAATTTCACTTCGTCGCGGAGTTAATTTTACTTTCATTTCACTTTCTCCAGAGAAAGTAATATTCATGCAAACGGTTACGTAACACTACTAGATCAAAAACCCTGACTTCAAGAGCCATCACCAGAAAAGCCAGGCTCTGCTAATCTGGGCTTTTATTAAACCTTGTCACATATACATATCTCGCACGTAGCACACTAGTTTAATTTGCCAATCCTTTGCGCGAGATATGCATATGCGACAAGGCCAACATTAGGTCGTACCAGATTGGATGACCTTACATTTTATATGAAGAAATCTAACATTGGCTGTGTGATTAAATACTGACTAGTA
>JAAYZI010000299.1 GCA_012514925.1 Deltaproteobacteria bacterium
ATTGGTGGCGCCCAGTCTGGGCTCATGCCTGGGAGTAGCGGCTTACGACCAACGCCGCAAGACGGGGGGGCTGATTCACTGCTTTTTACCCTCCTCTCACGCCGATCCTGAAAAAGCCAAAGAGCGTCCCGCCACCTACGTAGACACCGGCGTTAGCTTAATGCTTCAAACCCTTTTCTCAGGCGGCGCAAACAAACGTGACATCATCATTAGTGTGGCGGGGGGAGCTTCAATAAACGACGCTAAAGGCATCTTTGAAATCGGGAGCCGGAACTTTACCGTTCTAAGAAAGCTGTTATGGAAAAACAACCTCCTGCTTTCAGCCTCTGACGTTGGGGGAGAGTACAGCCGTACCGTAATGTTGTGCATCGCATCCGGAGAGGTATGGGTGAAAAAGAATGGAGAAACAAGCAGATTGATTTAGGAGTTACGGCGCGAGGCGGTAGCTGCTCGCACTAAAATAAGGAGAAGGAGAGCTATGAGTTACAATTTCCTAATTGTTGATGATTCAAGCATCATCCGGAGATCGCTGCAGAAGGCCTTATCAATGGCCAACTTTGATATTAATAACGCCTTTGAAGCGGCTAACGGCCAGGAGGCGCTCGACCTGCTAGAGCATGAATGGATTGATTTGATCTTCCTAGATATCAATATGCCGGTCATGAATGGAGTAGAATTTCTAAGGGCCTTACGCGACAAATCCGAGACAAATGCAATCCCTGTTCTCATCATTTCCACCGAAGGCAGCAAACTACGTTATGAGGAGCTGGAAAAACTTGGCGTGCAAGGCATCCTACGCAAGCCCGTGCGGCCAGAGATGCTGACCGATACCGTAAACCATCTTTTGGGAGGAGCTTAACATGTCCGCAAACGAACACCCCATTAAAAAAGTTACGGCCTATGTTCTAAGCGAGTGGGCCATGATGCTGGTCGAACCGGGAAGCCAGCCTGAAACCATGTTCTCGCAGAATGAACCCTTTTTTCGCGTATCCGCCTACTACCAGGGAGTATTCGACGGGGATCTTACAATCATCTGCCAGGAACCGTTTCTAAACATGCTAGCTCGAAACGTCCTGGGCGCAGACAGCGAAGAGGTAGTTAGTCCAGAGGAGCAGTGGGACGCATTGCGAGAGCTGGCGAACATCATTTCAGGCAATTATCTCGTCGAAGCCTACGGTGTAGAAACAATCTTCGACCTGCCTCATTTCGAGCTGCAACAGACCAGCTTTGACGGGGTTTCTCGGTATATAACTCAAAAAATGTCAAAATTTAACGGAGAGGCAGCAGCGCTTTATTTAGCTGATGGAGAACCACTTTTTGCGTCATTTGACATCAACGCCAGCGATTATTCAAACCAGACAGGAGACCGGAGGTAAACTATGGCGATCAAGGTTTTAATTGTTGACGACTCCGCAGTGGTCCGCCAAAAGCTACAAGAGCAGCTTTCTAAAGATCCTAAAATCGAAGTGGTAGGGACTGCCATTGACCCATTCGTAGCGCGCGACAAGATTGTCGCCCTTAAGCCGGATGTGATCACGCTTGATATTGAAATGCCACGCATGGACGGGATTACCTTCTTAAAGAAGCTTATGAAGCACTTTCCCATTCCGGTAGTAATAGTGTCTTCCTTAACCCCGGAAGGTTCCGAACTATCGTTAGAAGCCATGGATGCTGGTGCAATTGACGTGATGTGCAAACCAGGCGCCGCCTACACCATCGGAGACCTTTCAATCGAACTTTGCGAGAAGATTAAAGCCGCTGCACAGGTGGATATATCTAAATTTCAACCTCGCCTGGAAACCAAGCCGGTGGCGCGGCCGATTACTACCGCTCTGGCCCAAACCACCAATAAAGTCATCGCAATCGGCGCTTCTACCGGGGGTACCCGCGCAATTGAGGATGTCTTACTGCGCTTCCCCCCCAACGCGCCAGGCACGGTGATAGTGCAGCACATGCCACCTGGCTTTACCCGTTCCTTTGCGGACCGTTTGAACGACATTTGCGCTGTCAGAGTGAAAGAGGCTGAAAACGGCGATTCCGTGGTACCTGGCCAAGTGCTGATTGCACCCGGCAATATGCATATGATGATTAACCGATCAGGGGCAAAGTACTTCGTAGAGGTGCGGGAAGGTCCATTAGTAAATAGGCATCGGCCTTCGGTGGAAGTGCTCTTTCGGTCAGTGGCCCAGCACGTCGGCAAAAACGCAATCGGCGTAATGCTGACAGGCATGGGCGGAGACGGCGGCCACGCCATGCGTATGATGCGAGACGCCGGGTCTATAAACATCGGACAGGACGAAGGGTCTTGCGTGGTTTATGGCATGCCCAAAGTAGCGTTCGAACTTGGGGCGATTCAACATGTCTTGCCACTAGGACGTATTGCTGACAAGATTTTTCAGCTTGCTAGTCATTAGGTTGCCGCAGCGCTAAACGGTATTCCTACGCTGCTACGCCAGATGATGTCCCTACTTAACAGGATGCAACGTCACCTCAACTACGAATTCGCCTTTATCGGTTTTAAACGGGATGCTAATTACAGAGGCCTTGGACAGCTGAGTAATCTCTACGTCCTTACCGACCAACATGATCGGAGTTGCCATATCAAACTTATGTCCTTTCTGGCTCAGAATCGCCTTTGCCCCCCCTGAAACCATGTTGGTAAGCTCTCCTACAGCATCAATTACATCAGGAGAAATTTCTGAGATCTCCTCTCCCAGCATGCTACTTACAATTCCAAGGATCGCCGGCTTATCGAAGCTCAAAATCAAGTTTCCGGAAAGTTCACTACTCGCCAGGCCGATAATTCCGCTAAGAGGACCCCAGCTCTTGTTTCCTTTTTTCATAGTCGGCTTGCCCGGAGTAGCCTTGGTAAAAGCCATGGTCTCGATGACATTAATGGTGGATTCAAGAAATGGATTGATAAATTCGACATTCATAGGCTTGTGCAATCTTTTTAAAACAGCGGTTGGTTTTAAGTTCTAATATCAGAACGAAACTCTCACTGAATAATTATATGGTTTTAAAAAAAATGGCTAGAGTAAATCAATGCGTTAGGCACCCCCATCAAAAGACAGGAAACACTGCTTTTTTAAAAGGGGCCACTATCGCTATTAACCTCGGAGTCCATACGGCCGATAAGATTAAATGCGAACGAAAGTAGTTCGGGTTTTTGTGTAATTAGCTCTTTTAAGGATCACTATGGACTGGAGCACTCCCTTTATTATCTACCGCATTGACGCTAGCGGGTCTCTTAAGGAGGTCTACCATGCTAAAGATTTAAACGCAGCGCGCTATTGGCTAAAATATATAGCAAAACCCGGAGATGTCTGTTGCCGCACGCCTACTCACCCAAAGCACTCCACTCATAACGGTGCACCTGAGTATTTCAGCCACAAAGAAACAAGCGGCTGCGCATCGAGCGTTAAGGAGAATTGGCAAAATTACGCTAAAGGCAAGAGCTTTGATGGCCAATTTCCAAACGAGGAAAAGGGCGTGCAAGCAGACGAAGCAGAGTCAACTACCGTATAACTAAATAAATTTCATAACTTTGGAGGAATGACTATGTCAGGCCTAGAATCTTTAGACAAAAAAAAGTTAAATGTGCTTGTGGTTGATGATTTTAGTACGATGCGGCGCATCGTCAAAAATTGCTTAAGACAGCTCGGCTTTGAGAACATTACAGAAGCAGAGGACGGCGAAGCGGCGTTGGCTAAGCTGCGTGGAGGACCTTTTCAACTCATCATATCCGATTGGAACATGCCGAAGATGATGGGAATTGATTTGCTGCGAGCGGTCCGGGCCGACGAAAAACTAAAGGACATCCCATTTCTGATGGTAACCGCCGAAGCACAGAAAGAGAATGTAATTGAGGCCGCTAAAGCTGGTGTTAGCAATTATATTATAAAACCCTTCACGCCAGATCAGGTTCAAAGCAAGCTGGAGGCAATTTTTAAAGTATAACTTCGAGGGGTGCCGTCTCTAAGAACCCCGCACTCCCACCAATAGGCTTGCCAGCCTGACAATCTGCTGTGACTGTTTTAACTTGTCCAGGCTGGCCTGCAACACCGCAGGAGAGATCTTTTCGACCGCAAAACTATTAGTCGGCAGATCGTTTCTCAGCGGATTTACGTATTTGCCACGATCATAAAAACTAAAGTGCAGATGAGGTCCAGTCGAAAGACCGGTTGAACCGACAGTTCCAATCACCTGTCCACGTGAAACCCGAACGCCTTTACGAATGCCGCTGCTTATACGGTGCAAATGGAGATAATCGGTGGCGTACCGATCCCCATGGCTAATTTTGATCCAGTTCCCGGCACTCAGTGAATAACCAGCGTGGGTCACCACCCCATCCGCCACGGTTCTAACGGGGGTTCCTAGAGGCGCCGCATAATCAATGCCGTTATGCGGCCTGGTTTTCTTTAGAACCGGATGGAAGCGCGCGTACGAAAAAGCCGAGGAGATCCGTGTAAACTTGAGCGGATAACGCAGAAAGGAATTCCCAAGCGGTTGCCCATTTTGGTCGTAAAAATGGGGCTTACCGTCCTTGCCGACGTAGCGGATGGCGTAAAGTGTACGCCCTCCTTTTTCTAAAGACGCGGCTTTAATCGGGCCAGCCTTTATAAACTCTCCGTCCTTGGTGACGTGTTCATCGTAGACCACTGAGAAGATGTCGCCACGCTGTAAATCCTTTCGGAACTCCACACGACTGCTAAACAAATCCACCAACTCATCAACTATGTTGGCGGGCACGGAAACTCTTTCAGCTGCTTTCGCAAACGAAAGCGTAATCGTACCGGAAGCAACCCGCTCTTTCTTCACAATCTTGGGGTTTGCAACAGTAGCCGTGTACCCAAGGTTCGAGTCTCCATCTAGGAGCAGTTCTCTTCCTTCCGGAAGCTTCTTGCGTAACGCCGTAATATCGCCGACAGGTGAAATCTGAAGCTCAATATCTTCCCCGCTACGAAGCGCGCTCAACGAAACTCCAGCTGCCTTAAACGCCTTGGCCGCCAGAACGGGACCACTGGTCGGCGCGCCTACATTAGCCCAAATGCGACTAAGCGTATCCCCGCTTTGCACGCGGTAGACCATGATGCGCGGTCCGATTTGACCAGGAGCGGAAACGGGGTCTTCTTCCACAATGTCTTCCATCGCAAGATGTTCCACTGCTTGCGTAGGAACCAACATATCATCCACAGGAGCCGCCTCTGACACTCGCGGAAGGTCAACCCGGTGGGCGGGCAGGGAGAATTTAATCATAACTGCCGCCAAAACTACCACGAGCTGAATAACAACTGTGCCTCTAAGCAGAAGCGGCGACGGATCTTTGCTACATATTTGAACAGGACTCATAGCCGCTGACTTTATCCCAATTAAACCGAAAGACACAACAGGTCTAATAGGTAATTCCCCGTAATTACAGCACAAGTTATGGTTTTTACTGCGTATTGGTATCCGGTAACCGTTCACACGTGGAAATGA
>JAAYZI010000300.1 GCA_012514925.1 Deltaproteobacteria bacterium
ATCTTCCTCTTTTTGAGTTACAATTTTTAAGCTCTTTAAAAAATATTCCAAAGCTCCATGCGCCAAAGTAAGTGGGCAAAGAGTATCGGCGTAACGCGCAAAGGCGACCATACCGATTAAATCGCTGGGACGCCCCGCAAGCCCCCGCCCATTTCCCTTCACAAACTCCCGAAACACCTCTTTCACCACCTCAAGGCGGTTCATACGCCGACCTCCAAAATCCATTTCAGCCTGCATGCTGCCGGAGTGGTCCACCACCATCATAATCGCCACGCCTTCATTGATATCACGCACCTGCTCTGTGCCGCGCTGCGGCCTTGCTAAAGCTACCACCAGCAAAATCAGAGCCAAATAACGCAGAAAATCGGGGATCCACGCCAACTGCTCACGCCAGGAGCCCTGCGCCTTGGCTGCGCCGGCAACCCAGGAGAAACGAAGCGCCGCCTGCGGCACGCCTCGTCGCCACACCAGCAGTAACGGTATAATAAGCAATAGTAGAAACGCCCAAGGGCTCTCAAATCTCATAAGCCCTAACTTGTACACATTAACTATAACTCCTCCTCCGGCGCTTCCGTCTCAGATATAAACTTACGGCATGCGCCCAACGCGCTCTGAATTTCACCTTCAGCAGGTGCGTATTTTGCAAACTTAACTAGATCACAGTGCCTTAAAAAATCCTTAAGGAGCGGTTTATGAGAAGCGATAGGCGAATCGAGGCAGGCCAAATCAGCCATAAACTCCTCGGTAGTGCGCTCCGGCGCCCTAAGCCCGAAGCGATCCTCGATATAGCGCCTTAAAATATTTGAGAGCTCCTGATAAAACTCACAAACCCTGCCCTGCTCCACCAACCGACTCTGTAGCAGAGCATTAAGCGCGTTATAAGCAATTTGATGCGCCGGGATCTTCTCTACCGTCAGATGCATCTCTTTGCGCTTACGCCGCCACCAAACAAATAAGGCACCGGCCACAACAAGCACAAGCCACCACCACCACCTAAGTTCACGCGGCATCAAAAGCGGAGCATCGATCTCTTTTAGCGCAAGCTCACCATCTCCTTCCTCAAGAACCGACACCACTTTGACGGATAGCTCCTCACTGGAAAGGCTCTGTTCCTGCCCGCTTTGCCGAAATATTACAACCAACGCAGGCACCTTATACTCTCCAGCTAGAAACGGTTCCAAGAGGTAGTTTCTCTGGTGCACCAACATCCCCGCCTGACCTAAGCGCGGCGGAGGAGAAGTGTAATCTGCGACCTTAAACTCCCCCAAGGCAGAGCCCAAATCAGGGAAAGACACTTCGTAATCTTCGGGGGCTTGCACCTCAAGTTGCAAATGCTCCTGGTCGACTACGCTAATTTCGCGCCGACTCAACCTAAGCGTATATTTAACCGGACCCTGACTGTACTGCTTATCAATCTCAAACTCAGGCATATCCGCGCGCTCCGGCGCCCCAGCCTGACAAGCCAACACACCCAAACAGAGCGCACTAAGCAGCAGCCGAATCAAAAGGTCCCCGCGTCTCATGCCGCCCTTCTACGCTCCCGCTGCCTAAAAAACACCATCAGATTTCGCACATAATCGTGCCCGCTTATGACTTCAACATGATCAATGCTCATGCTTCTAAACATGGCCTGCAAAGCGGCCCGACGCTCCTTTGCCGCGGCGGCGTAGCGCTGCCTTCCCCCGGCATCTCTACTGTCAATTAAGATCTGTTCTCCCGTTTCGGTGTCTTTCAATTCTATTAATCCAACGGCTGGAAGTTCCATCTCCCGCGGATCGTTAATACTAAGCGCGATTAAATCATGACGCTTTGCCACAACTCGCAGCGGCCTCTCAAAGCCCTCCGCTATAAAATCAGAGACTAAGAATACAACCGCGCGCTTTAGCCTCAGCCGCCCAAGATAATCCAAAGCCGCCGATATATCAGTCTTAATCGCGCGCGGCTTAAAACCCAGAAGCTCACGAATTAAACGCAGCACATGCGAGGTCCCCTTCTTAGGGGGGATGTACATCTCAACTTCATCGGTAAACGCGATTAACCCGACTTTATCGTTGTTTTTGATGGCCGAAAAAGCGAGCAGCGCGCACAGCTCAGCGGCGACCTCGTTTTTGGTCTTATCCACGCTGCCAAACGAGCCCGAAGCGGAAAGATCCACCAGAAACATAATCGAGAGTTCACGCTCTTCAACAAAGCGCTTGACGAATGGCCGCCCCATGCGCGCAGTCACATTCCAATCGATGCTGCGGATCTCGTCACCGGGCGCATACTCGCGCACCTCTTCGAACTCCATGCCGCGGCCCTTAAAGACACTCTGGTAACGGCCCGCCAAAACATCGTTTACGGCCTTACTGGTATAGATCTCAATGTAACGGATCTTCTTTGCCAGTTCTTTTGGGATCATGGCACTTCGATTGAATCAAAGATCTGCTTAACCAGGTCGTAGGAGCTTTTCTCCTCGGCTTCAGCCTCATAGCTCACGATCACGCGGTGCGCCAGCACATCCAAGCCGATGTCTTTAACATCCTGCGGAACAACATAGGGTCGGCACTGGAGAAAGGCGTGCCCCTTGGCGGCCATCGCTAAAAAGATCGTAGCACGTGGCGATGCTCCGTAGCGAATCAGCCCCTTAAAGGGGAGTCCAAAACGCTCCGGTTCGCGCGTAGCTTCCACTAAAGTCACAATGTACTCCTCGATCTTAGGGTCGATGTAGATCTCATCCACCAGACGGCGCAGCCTGAGGATATCATTCGGGGTGACAACCGGCTCGACGTCGAACTCAACCGAGGATTTAGCCATGCGTTTTAAGATCTCAAGCTCCTGCTCACGGGAGGGGTAGCTGACTCTCAGCTTCAACATAAAACGGTCAACTTGCGCTTCAGGCAAGGGGTAGGTCCCTTCTTGTTCAATCGGATTCTGTGTGGCCAGCACCATAAATGGCTCTTCCAGCCTAAAGCTCTCGGCGCCGATAGTAACTTGACGCTCCTGCATGGCCTCAAGCAGCGCGCTCTGAACCTTGGCCGGAGCTCGGTTTATTTCGTCTGCCAACACAATATTGGCAAAAATCGGCCCACGCTTAACGCTGAATTCCCCGCTTTTTGGATTGTAAATCAAGGTGCCGATCAGATCGGCTGGAAGGAGGTCCGGTGTAAACTGGATTCGCTGAAAGGAGGCCTGCACCACACGTGCAAGCGTTGTGACCGAGAGAGTCTTTGCCAACCCCGGCACGCCCTCGATTAAAACATGGTTATTGCATAGCAGGCCAAGCATAAGCCTCTCTACCAGATATTCCTGCCCGACAATTACCTTGTTTATCTCGTGGCGCACCCGCCCAATCAGGGCGCTCTCCGCGCCTACCCGCTCGCCAATCTGCTTAACATCCAAACTCATAAGAAAAGCCTCCTAATTCAAAGACGCATCTACCCGCAACATTTCTCTTGCACCAGCTACGCCATCTTGGCAAGCAAGAGAGTAAAATACGCGCAAACGTGACGTAAACATACTAACCATTATTCAAATACGGTGTTTTATCCCTACCCACGATATATCACGAGGTAGAGTATGCCGCCCATGCCTGCGCGCGCTCGCGGTAGAACTTTACCCGCTCCGGGAATTGCGGAGCAAGGTTCTCTTGCTCAGATGGATCTAGCCTTAAATTGTAAAGCTCGTCGATATTTCGTAAGGGCTGATAAATAAATTTATAGTCTCCGTCCCTAAGCCCCAAAATATCCTGGTTTAGATGGGTGCTCATGAAGACCATACGTTTTGGATGCGGACTAAAAAGGGAGACGCCATCCAGCGGCGTCCCCTCAAGCTTAATCCCCATCAGATCGCATAAAGTCGGAAGAATATCCGGCAAACTCCCCACCGTCATGCTTACTTGAGCGCTATCAAAAAGCTTGGGGCTGGAAATCAATAGTGGCACGTTTATGTTCTCTTCATAAATCGCTGCCCCATGCATAAAATTATGCGGGTGCTGGCCGAAAGCCTCACCGTGATCTGCAAAGATCACGAACACCGTATCTTCATAGATAGACCCAGCCTTAAGCGCCTCCACAAATTCCCCTAGTAGACCGTCCAAGTAATAGAGTGAGCTGTGATATTTATCGATCATACTCTGCTTGCCGAATTTGGAAGGCTCCCCCGCAGGGATATCGTAGGGGTGATGAGGTAACAGCAGGCTAATTACAGCCAAAAAAGGCACTTTATCTTCTAAAGCCCAAGCCGCCGCAAAATCAAAAACCGCGCGGTCATCAATGCCCCAGCTGGAGTGCTCATAACGCTCCTGACCTGGCAGGCTATTAGCATCAAGAAGTAGATCAAAACCGCGGCTCTCAAGAAATGCTAACTTGTTGTAATAGGCAAAAGTGCCACTATGTAAAAAAGCAGTGCGGTATCCCCGCTCTTTAAAATAGGCTGGCAGCAACTTTATTGGAATGCGGGGCTGCACCCGTGAGATCTGGCTAGAGTCTGCAGCGGGGTAGTAACCGCTTAGAAATGAGAAGATGCTTTTAAGGCTATTCGGCTGAACTGCGTAAAAATTAGGCCAATAAACCCCACGCTCTTTCAGACTCGTAAAATTGGGCATGCTATCCTCAGAGCCACGTTGACGTGAAATATTGGAGACGGACTCAAGGAGCAAGACCACAACGTTTAAGCCCTGCCCACTTCCCAAAAAATAGGGCGG
>JAAYZI010000301.1 GCA_012514925.1 Deltaproteobacteria bacterium
GGTATTTACTTTCTCTGGAGAAAGTGGGGGGCGCTGATTTGTTTGGGGGGTGGTAGGGTTTTGGGGTGTTGGTTGGCGGGGTCAGGATGATGAATTACTTATTCTTCTCCAATTTTTAATACTGCTAGGAAAGCTTCTTGTGGGATGGAAACGCTGCCAATTTGTTTCATGCGTTTCTTGCCCTCTTTTTGCTTTTCGAGCAACTTGCGCTTGCGGGTGACATCACCGCCATAACACTTGGCGGTGACATTCTTCCGGAGAGCTTTAACCGTGGTACGCGCGATGACACGGTTGCCAATTGCGGCTTGGATGGCGACTTCAAACATCTGCCGATCAATCAACTCTTTCAGTTTATTGGTCAGATCTCGCCCACGAAAATAAGATTGGCTACGATGCACAATTACGCTAAGTGCGTCTACCGGATCATCGTTGATGCGGATATCCAGCTTAACCAAATCCGAAGGCTGATATCCCTTAAGCACATAATCAAAAGAGCCATATCCGCGCGTACGGCCTTTAAGCTTATCATGAAAATCCAGCACGATCTCGTTTAATGGCAGTTCATATACAATCACCGCATGACCCGGCACCGGAAAAGACAGACTGATCTGCACGCCACGCTTATTTTCGCACAACTTTAGGACATTGCCGACATACTCCTTCGGACAATGAATCGTAGCCGTCACAACCGGCTCTTCAATCTCTCTAATTTGTTGCTCCTCGGGAAACTTGGCCGGATTATCAAAGTAATACACGTCTCCACTTGCCAAACTGACACGGTAGATCACACTCGGCACAGTCGTGATCAGACTCAAACCAAATTCTCGCTCCAAACGCTCTTGAATAATCTCCATGTGCAGAAGACCAAGATAACCGCACCGGAAACCAAAACCTAATGCCGCTGAACTTTCGGGCTCTACCGTAAAAGAAGAATCGTTAAGCCTGAGCTTTTCTAGCGCTGTGCGTAAGTCCAAGTACTCATCGGCATCCACCGGGAAGAGCCCACCGAACACTACCGGCTTAATCTCCCTAAAACCAGGAAGCGGTTCAACAGAAGTGTCAGCGCTGTGGGTAACAGTGTCTCCAATCTTGACATCGCTGATATGCTTAATTACCGCCGAAAAATATCCAACCTGCCCGGCTTCCAACGCCTCCACAGCGCTGGGATGAGGCGCAAACACACCGACCCGATAAACTTCATAATCGGCGCCGGTCATAAGGAAGCGCACACGATCTCCCTGCTTCAACACGCCGTCCATAATGCGAACTTGGACAATTACGCCCAAGTATGAATCAAACCAAGAGTCGTAAATCAAAGCGCGCAGAGGATTTTGAACGGAACCCTTTGGGGCGGGCACACGCTGCACCACTGCCTCAAGCACCTCAGCCACTCCTACCCCGGTCTTAGCGCTAACATTAAGCGCTTGCGAAGCGTCCAAGCCGATAATCTCCTCTATCTCGCGTTTAACTTCCTCGGGGTGGGCGCTGTCCAGGTCGATCTTATTTAGCACCGGCAGAATTTCAAGATCATTTTCAACCGCCACATAAACATTGGCCAGGGTCTGAGCCTGAACCCCTTGAGTCGCGTCTACCACCAAGAGTGCACCCTCGCACGCCGCCAAGCTACGCGAGACCTCGTAATGGAAATCAACATGCCCGGGCGTATCAATCAAATTCAGCTCGTAAACCTGGCCATCTTTAGCCTTGTAATGCAAACGCACTGTCTGAGCCTTGATCGTTATGCCACGCTCACGCTCCAACTCGAGCTTATCCAAAAATTGTGGCATCATCTCACGCACCGCTAAAGACCTGGTAAACTCTAAGATGCGATCGGCCAGAGTAGACTTGCCATGGTCGATATGGGCGATAATGCTGAAATTGCGAATTAATTCGTTGGCCACTACGGAGAAATGTCCTTTTGTCTCAAGTGAATGAGTAGTTACAGCGAAACAACTGCTTTAAGATACGCCGCTTCTAAACCACTCACAAGTGAGCTTTACACCTTCCTCAATACTAAACTCCGGCTGCCACCCAAATGAGTTACGCGCTAAGGTCGCATCGATGCAGCTACGCATCTGCTCGCCTCTGCGCTCCTGCTGGTATTCAGCTTTTTGTGTGGACCCCAGAGATTTAATAATCATCTCATAAAGGGAGTTAACGGAGGTTTCCCGGCCGGTACCGATATTAAAAATACCCTGCACCTTGGTATCACAAGCCAATCTGACCGCCCGTGCTACATCCTTTACGAACACAAAGTCACGGGTCTGTTCTCCGCTGCCATAAATCACAGGGACTTGGCCCTCCAAAAGCTTATTGTTGAAGATCGCCACCACCCCGGCTTCACCGTATGGGTTCTGACGGGGACCGTACACATTGGCCAAACGCAGTGCCACAAACTTAAGTCCATAAGTACGCTGCCACAGCTGAAGATATAACTCGCTTACGCGCTTAGCGGTGCCGTAAACACTAGTCGGCTCAGTCTTATGCTTTTCATCGGCAGGGAAATAATCTTGTTCACCGTAAATCGCGCCACCAGTCGACAAGAACACAAAATAGGGCAGCTCGCGTCCAGAAAAGGAGTGCAGCATATTCAAAAGCCCACACACATTCACATCCGCATCGAAC
>JAAYZI010000302.1 GCA_012514925.1 Deltaproteobacteria bacterium
ATAAAACGTAAGGTCATCCAATCTGGTACGACCTAATATTGGCCTTGTCGCATATGCATATCTCGCGCAAAAGGTTGGCAAATCAAACTAGTGTACTACGTGCGAGATATGTATATGTGACAAGGTTTAATAAAACCCCAGGTTAGCAAAGCCTTTCTGGTGATGGCTGGCGGTGGCTGGCAGTGACGCGGAGTCTTCACTTTCTCCAGAGAAAGTAATATTCGTGCAAACGGTTACGTATATCCTTGTAAATTCAAGTGGTTAAAAATGGTACTGATAAGATTAATCAGTTCGCGCTAACGGTGCGGGCCTCTCGCTCCTCTCCGAAGCACCCCAAAAAGGCGCACAGATCTTCAATTTCCACCGGCTTACAGAAGACCCGCCGGGCACCTAAACGTTTCAAATCTTCCCTTTCGGCTGGATCGTCTCGTCCAGAGAGCACCACAGCCACAGTCCGGCAGCCCTTAGCTCTTATAGCAGAGAGCAAGCGCCGCCCACCACCATCTGGCATGGACGCATCAGTGATCAGATAATCCACCTCCCCGCCACGCAGCACCTCTAACGCCGAACTAACATTATGCGCCTGCAACACCCGACAACCCACCGCGCTAAGAGCGCGCCCTAAAGTCGTGACACAATCAGGATCATCATCCACCACCAAGACACTTTGAGCGCGGCCCCTACCCCTAACTTTGCGCTCCACTTCGACCTTGGCACGTTCCATTGGCGCCTGAGGCAAAGAAAGCACGAAATCCGAACCCTGGCCCGGCACCGAGAGAACCTGAATCTGGCCTGCATTCAACTCCACCAAAATCTTAGTAAGAGCCAACCCTAATCCAATCCCTTCAATCTCAGGACCATGAAACCTGGTAAAAGGGGAGAAAAGCATGGATACCTGCTCCGCCGTCATACCTACCCCGGAGTCCCTGACCCTCAAACACCACATACCCTTAGCGCCATGCTCAAGCTGCAACTCAACCGCGCCTTCAGATGTGTACTTAATGGCGTTGCTGATAATATTGCTGAGAACCCGTTTAATCTGACGCCGATCCGCAAAAACTTGGCAAGGCTGACTCGGAAGATCAACTCTCAGCTCAAGCCCCTTTAGACGCGCGCTTACGATAAAAGACTCCGCCACTGCCGCGGCGCAAGCCCGCAAATCCAGCGACTCTTTTTGCGCGCTCAGCTTTCCGGCACTAAACTTAGAGTAATCTAAAATATCCTCCACAATCTCGGACATGTTCTCACAATTACTAATCGCCACGCTGATCAACTCTGGAGTATCTCCAGAAAAACCTTCCAACTTAAACAGATTAAGAATCGCCCGAATATTGTTAAGCGGAGAGCGAATATCATGCGACATATGCGCAATATAATCGTTCTTCTGGCGGTTGACATTCTCAACCTTAGCGATCTCGCCGGAGAGCTTGGATAGTTTTAATTGAGAAGGTAACTCGCGCTCCACCTTCCGAAGGACCTCCGCCGTAAGTTGATACTCATCCACACGCGGAGGGTTGCCACTGCCATAACCCAGCCAAAGCAAGCCTTTTTGGCGCTCCCCCTCCTGCAACCAACTAAACTCGTGCAGCAGCGCATAGCGCAAGCCAAAAACGCCAAAATCGCCATCCTGAACCTGACACTCCAAATCGTGCACCCTAAGAAGCTCGCGTCGCCCTTGCTGCACGTAGGGCCAGAGATGCCTGCGCAGCTGCGCTTCAAAACGAGTGCCACTTGCGACAGCGCCACGGCTGTATATTTTGCTGATGCTCACGCCTCTCGGCCTGGACACATTCCCGTTAGAGCCTTCCTCCAATAGTAAAATCGCCCCGGCCTGACAGGAAAATTTCGCTAAAAAATATTCCAGAGTCATCTGAAAAACTAAAGCATCTTCCTCATCTTCCCCAGCTTCACATCCTTTTATAGTCCCGGCCTGCACAGCCTCATCAATTCCAGCCTCATCGCCAAGCTTTCTAAGAAAAGCCTCACTCTCCAAGCGGCCGGTTAAGCTGTGCAGGCGATACTGCAAAGCCTCCAGCTTAGACCCCAGCTTAACCCCCCAGGCCGTACGCAACGCCAAACTCGCTTGCCCAGGGGAAGCCCCAAGTAAGCGCTCTAAGCGCCGTGCTAAACTCCGTGCATCTCCCACCACCAAAAACACATAACAGAGCAGCGCTAGTGCGGCTGCACTCAGGCAGTACAGATTACCAGTCGCACATGAAATTAAGAGCGCCACGCCGAACAAGAGCAACGACAAGACCGTGATCATGCCGTGACCCTCCCGCCAGAGCCTACCTGAGTTCGTTTTAGAAGCCTTTCAACCTGCGCGCACAACAAGCGAGGATCCTGATCCTTAGTAATAAAGGCATCCACCCCTATCTTTACCATCTCCAGCTCCGCCTCTAAGTCGCGGTCGGAGGTAAGCATTATCACTGAGATCTCGCTAAGACTCTCGACACGTTTTAGCTCCCTCACAAAATCAGCGCCGTTTAGCCCCGGCATATGCAGATCGCACACAATCAGCTCAGGCCTAAACCCACCCCCTTTTAAAAGGGTCAAAGCGCTCTGCGCGTTACTTTCTAAGGTCGCTTGAACGCCGTTTCGCATTAAGAAGCGCTGTACCACCCCTAGAAAGACCTGATTGTCATCAATCAGCAGCACCCGGGCACCACTTCTTTTTTTATTAGCGTGCTTGGGCACTCCGCTGGACGGATGACGCCCCTTGAGCTTCGCTACGGCGGCGGCAGGTGCGGCTACTCGGGAAGCCACCCCCGGCAGCAACACTAACCCATTGCCGCGTGGATCCTCAGAGTGCAAAAGTTCCTGATTCGAAGAGGCGTCTGCCGCTACTTCATTTTCTTCCCAGGCAACCCGGAAGCCAAGGCCACCCTCCAGCGCCTCAATCTTGACGTACAACCGACCGTAGGCATGATTGGAAAGTTGCAGATCCAGACCGTCTTGCTCGTTCTGACCCAAAAGAGCGCAAAGCGGTTCGCTTAATAACGCATGCACCTCGCCCCGCGCCTGTTCAGCCTGCGAAGTTTCAAATTCATAGAAAAGTCTCTCCTGCGACCTTTTAATCGTCAGTACAGCCGCCTGATATGACCTAGCCTCTTCCACAATTAAAGCCAGCGCCTGAGTGGCCGCGCGCCGCAGCCGCTCTTGCTCAGCCGCCTTCTGCCGCTGCGCTTCAGAGCCCTGCAAGCGCTGTTCGCTCTGGTCGAGCGCCACGGCGATTTTGCTCCAGCACGCCAAGTACAGCGCTACGCCACCTAACTTATTTTGCAGCTTTATAACGAGCTCGGGTTCCGCGCAGATCAATCCTGACAAGATCCCATGCGCCATCAGCGGAATTGCTCCGCAACTCCAATACTCGGAAAACGGCACACCAGCGCCACAACCCTCGAAATCGACAGCCTCAACCCGGCTTAGATAAGGCAGGCCAAGTTTTTGGGCCACGCCCTGCATGAGGTCATCCTCCCTAACCCCCGCTGCATTAGCTACATTCAGCGCCAGGGCACGACGATCCGGAAAGGCACGGATAACCTTCTCCAGATCACGGTAGCGCACCACCGAGGCTAGGGCCTCCAGGGTGGACTTTTGTCCCACCATCCTCACCCGCATCCTACCGAGGGCGCTGCGCACTCGCGCTATGAGTCCCAGCTTAGCCGGCTTCTGCTTACCCAACGCCATGCTTGATCTCCGTTTTAAAAATCTCTACGCCCTAATCCTCTTCGTAAATCCTTCCCCGCTACTGGCGCCTCCCTAACTTAGGTCATATTTGTTTGCCCCAATATCTTTATGACCTGAATAATAGGAGCCGTCAGCAAACACACAATCAGTCCAGTAAAAGTACAAAGTAGCGGCAGGGTGGCCTTTACCGGGAGTTTTGCAATCTGCTCCTCTACCGTCTCCTGGTAACAGAGTTGAGTCGAGTCGCTAAGCTCTCGCAGCGGCACGATCAACTCCCCTCCTTCCTTATAGGCCAGCGACAAATGCACGAATGCGTGTTTTACGGCGTTGCTATCTACTGCTTCTGCCGTTTGTTTAAGACTACGCTCGAACGCCATCCCGCTCTCGCTCCGGCGCAGCACTAACTCCAACAACTCCGTTACCGCATCCACCCGGCCTGAACCGCTGCCGTGCAAAGCCCGTTGTTTTGCGGCCTCACGTTCCAACTGAACCACCGCGCTAAAAGCTCCGATAATATCCAAACCGGCTTCAACCCCCATCACCAGCCGCTCCATTACCACCGGCAAAAAGCGCTCCACCTCATCCAAATAGCGAGCGCGACGCGTCTTTTCTCTTCTCTGTCCAACTAAGTACCCCAAGGCTGCGCCCATCCCCGCAAAGATCAGAAGCCCTTTTGTTTCCTCCGGCGCAAAAACATATCGCAGCAGAGCGAGTAGCAGCGCTCCACCCAGCGGATAAAGCCGCCCTAACATGAGATAGCGCAGCTGCTCCTCACGTTCCAGCAACCCCAACT
Source organism: Deltaproteobacteria bacterium (assembly GCA_012514925.1). GTDB lineage: Bacteria > Bdellovibrionota_C > UBA2361 > UBA2361 > JAAYZI01 > JAAYZI01. The sequence goes on from JAAYZI010000302.1 coordinate 4,484, forward strand.
GCAACGCCTTCGACCTGGGCATCGGAAAGCGCAGACTCGCATCCGCGGATCTTGCTTCTTGATCCGACTCTTCCCCCCAATCCACATCAGCGCCCAAATCCAACAGCACATCCTTGCAAGTACGCACCCCCGCGCGCAGCATCAAGAGCACTCCAGCCATCCCCAGGGCCGCTAGAAAAAATATGTTAAATGTTTGCGCGCTCATCTAATCTCCGACCAAATAAGCAATTAATTTGCGCGCTACATGCGCGCGCGTGTGATGTGCATCATCCACAACACTCCCAGCGCCATTAAAAATACCCCACCGGCAATAATTTTAATCCCAACCGGATGCGCTATCGCATCTAGAAGGGCCTGTGAATTTGTGGCCATCTGAAACAGTCCAATCACAAGCCCGCACCCCACAATCCCTAAAGACGAAAGCTTTTGCATCGCCACCGCTGCCTTGATCTTGCGACGGAAAGACTGGCGTTGACGAGTCACTCGCCCTAAACGCTGCAGACAGTGCGCCAAAGATGACCCTTCGCGCCTCGCCAAAAGGAACGAAACCCGGAAGAGCGAGAGGTCTGGATGATCAATCGTTTCGGCAAAAGCCTGAATAGCTTCTTGCTCCGACAACCCGCAGGAGATTTTTTCATCGAGATGTTCAATCTCGCGGCGCACTAGAGAAGTATCGGGAAAGAGCGAGGCGCATTCGTTTAAGGCTACCAAAGGATCCAAACCGGTGCGAATCCCCGACGCCAGTGCTATTAAAAGCGCGGTGTAATCAGACTCAAACCCTTCGGCGCGACGAAAAGCCAGACGCCTAAGGCGCAGATACTCAAGCGCAGCCGCACAGGGGCAGATCCAAATTCCAGCCGCACCCAGCCCGAAAATCGTAAGCACACCCAGTAACACCAGCTCTCCTACGGTCTTAGCAACGTACTTCCGCGCTTCCGACCCGGAGAATCCGGCACTCTTTAGTAGCGGCAAAAGACGGCCCAACTGAAACGCAGCTTCCTGCTCCTGCCGCCCGCGCACTTCTTCCGCGCTTTCCGGCCGAAACTCCACTCCACCGTAAAGCAGCCGGTAGCTCCGTTCAATCTCAGCTTGTCTCGTCGACAGTACCGCCATATCCCTAAGCGCTCCTGCGGAAGGCAGCCTCTTTATAAAGCGCATCCATCTCTAGTTCGAGTATGGATGGGTAGCTGCTTAGCACCACCGGCTGTTCCAGCCCTTCAATCAGGTCGCGGTGGCTGCTGACGCGATGTCTGAGGAGCCAGGCCGGCCCGCCGTTTCGAGGCTCATAGCGGAAGATCTCCTTTTGCCTCAGGACTCCATCTGCCACGGGACCGATCTCTCGTACCTCCATAACCCGGCGGCGGCCCGTTACGCGGCAGACATCTAAGGAAATAATGGCCTGAACCGCTGTTGCAACCTGCTGGCTTAAAACATTATTGGCGACCCCCTTTTGGGCGCGCCCAAGAAAAAGTTCCAGTCGCGTAATCGCCTCAGCCGCGCTCTTGCCATGAATGGTAGAGAGCCCCGGATGCCCGGAAGCACACACGTCAATGAAAGCTTCCGCCGCCTCTGCATCCCGCATCTCTCCAAAAATAATGCGGTTCATCGCCATGCGCATGCCGCCTCGGATGCACTCGCTTGGCGAGATCCGTCCAGCCCCATCGGTGTTGGCTTCACGCGTGCGCAGATAGCGCACATGTGGGTGGTCTAACTTTATTTCAGGCGTATCTTCAATCACTAAAATCGACTCTTCCATCGGAATCGCCGCCGCCAGGCCGCGCACCATGGTGGTTTTGCCAACACCGACCTCACCAACCACTAAGATGGTCTGGCCGCTACGCACCATTGCTCTAAGGTAATCAAAGACGCCCTGAGGAGCCATTCCGGCATCGACCAGGTCTTGGATTCCAACCTCCGAAAAGCGGTTTAGACGAATCGTAAGATAGGGTCCACTTTCGCATAGAGACTTATGCACCACATGCACGCGCGCAAACGAACCGATCATGCCATCTGAAATCGGTTTTTTAGTGGAGTAGGTACTACCGGCGCGTTTTAAAAGACGCTCTACATAGACTTCATAGGCCTCTTGGCTGGGGAATGAGAAATCCGTAGCCAGATTGCGACGGCCATGCTGCACAGTAACTTTGCTGTAATCGGTCACGATAATATCCGTAATCTGCTTATCGTCCACCAACTCCTGCAGCGCGCCGAAAGGTTTTTGTGTGCTCTCGATATAGCCTAGAATCTGGTCGCGCTCGTAGGCCGTCAGATCCAGCCCGCACTTCTCGGCCACACGGCAGACCAGCGCCGTAAGCTCGCTCTGGCCGGGTAACTCCTCATGCTCAGCTCCCATGCTGGCGCCGATTTCCCGCTGCACCTCCTCCAGGACGTGCGCTACCGCCGGAGACATGCGACTCCCAGACAGAAGCTGCGCTTTGCCCTGCGACACTGGCGACAGACCGCTGTTCCCAACTCCATGATGCTCAATTAGGGCCAGATCAATTCTCCTCATGACGCTCCTGACCCATCGCAAAAAATCCCTCCGGTAGAATTCGGCTCCGAATCCATTTACCGTCCGCCAAGGCAAACGCCTGCTGGCCATTCTCTCCTTTTATAGAGATATAGCCCTTGATTTTGGACTTATTGCGCTTAACGGCACTAGGGCCCTTTAAACGCTCAGCGGTATAGACGCGGTCCAGCCAACGTTCATCGTCATCAAAGCTTCTGAGCGCAAAGGCGATGCGCCCGCGGGGGACCGCTGTGTTGATGGCTAGGGCCTGTTCCTGCGTCACCAGCAAAGTGACCGTGCTCGGCACCGCCGGGGCGGCCTCGCCTTCATGCTGCGCCACGGTTCTTTCAGTCGAGAGCACCTTGACCTGCTCCGCCACTACCGTGCTACGAGTCTCCTCCACCAGCAGCACATCCACCACCGATCCGGAGCCGGCCCAGCCTTCCACCGCCGAAGTTGCATCCACCTGTATCGTAATGGCGCGCATACCGGTCGGGATCCGCTCTATAACTGGATTGCTGCCACGTGCACTGTGGCTGAGATTCTCCCTAAAAAGAGGTAGATTGGCTGGAAGCGGTGCCACCACCACTGCCTCCATATAAGGCGAGAGATCCCGGATAGCCCCACGTGGCAGCTGATCCCTAGGAAAACCCAGGTGTTTAAACCTAATCTGACTGATGCGCGTCCCGGCAGGGACGAAATCAGTCGGTACCGGGACCTCAACAGTCTCCCAAAGTGCGGAGGTCGGCGGCTCAGGCGCAGCTGCGGGGGTTCCTCCCCGCAACATAAAGGCCCCTGCCAAAATAGACAGAGAGAGCAGCCCCATCCCGATTAGTCCATGCGAACGTCTGCGCCCAAGCCCGGCCCTGGTATTTTTACGAAGCGCCATAAGAACTCCAAGTCACTTACAAATTGAAAAAGAGCTCAATTTGCCACAATCGTTGTGCTGCGCGCGGTGGCCCACTGCCCAACCCGCTGCAGCAAGGTTGAAAGATTAGTGCCGAGACCGTTAAGCGCAACCCACAAGATCCCTGTGATAATGGCAGCACCAGCGCAGTACTCAAGTAAGGTGTAGCCACGTTCACGGTTAACGTACAACCAGATCATGCGTTCACGTGCCCGCTCTCTAAGGTTATTAATAAGTTTCATATGCATCTCCTTTTTTTTTAGTTAAATGAAATCAGTTAAGCGCCTCCCGGCGCGCTCTATCTAATCTGACCCCCGAAATAAGCGCGGTTACATCCAAATCAGTCGAATCGACAGGATCTGGATCTTGACTCTTAGAAGCGACGGTCGTTTGCGGAGCAGCCGCCTGCGCCAATTCCTCCACCTTCCCCTGCGGAAGGGCTAAAAGCTCCGGTTTATCACGGCGGCGGCGCGCCATTCCTAAAAGTGAGCCTTTCAACCAGGAATGTTCGCCCTCGTCTTTAACGCCTTCCTTACTCTGCTGGGATTGAATTAATTCCAGCTTCTGGACCAGAGAAGTCATGGCCGTGCGTAGCGCTGCGTTGCCATGACTGTAGAGGGTGCCGCCCGAACCAGCCCAGCGCCCAGCCGCGCGGTTAAAAGGCACTGCAAACGGTGCCCAGGCCGACTCTTCAAGTTTGGCCGCCCGCTCAAACTCATCTTTTAAGAGTTTGTTGGCCAAACCAAAACGCGTGCTAGCGTTCTCTAACACCACCAGATCGGCCCCGGCCGAGAGCATCCCACGCAAGCGTGAGAGTTTATCCACTGAAGCATAAAGCGCGCTGGGATCGTTGTTTATGATAAAGGCTACTTTGTCTGAGACCCGCAGCAGTGTTTTAAGAAAAGCGCCACGCGCGCTTCCTCCGTCCACCACGACGCAATCAAAGAGATGGTCCAGCACTTCCAGCACCGAGAGCATCGTACGTGCGCAAGTGCTGCGCGAATCGTAGAGCCCATCAGCTTCCGCCGGAGGTGGCATGCAGTACAACAGCTCGGACTCTTCCCAGACTGGGACTAAGCACTGCTCTACGCACTCCTGAGTTACGGGGCGGTTCTGTTCGAGGATTAGCTGTAAATTCTCGTTAACAAATGGCCGTGCCTGCAAGAAACGGCTTAAATCCTGAGTCTCAAAATCAAAGTCGAGTAAGACTACTTTTTTACCGTGCTCTGCCAAACATTCGCCCAGTCCCGCCACCACCGAAGTTACCCCCAGTCCACCTTTCCCGCTTTCTACAAGAACAAGCTTACCGCTGCGAGCTTTTGCTCGGCGGCGTGATAGCAGAATAATTTTTCTCACGAACTCAGAGGCTGAAATATTGTCAGGCATAACATCGTCGGCACCTAGACGCGCCAACTGCTCAATGATGGAGATACTTGACAACGCCCTAGTAAGGTAAGGCACCAATGGAGTATCAGGAATGAGGCGTTTGATTGTGGAGATCGTGCATAGCTCTTGGAGCAGCATCTCCGGACCAGCGATGCAGATATCCGGAGCGCCGTGGAATTTTAGCTCTTCGGGAGCAAGTGGTTTCACGCTAATGCGCGGCAGAAAATCCAACTCAGGCAGTTCGGCTCTAAGAAAGGAATTGATGCGGTCCACGATTTTACCGCGAGACTCCGCGCTACGATCCACCACCACCAATCGAACCATATCCGCCGCACTCCCTTGCCGCATGAAAAGGCCTAAGCGTCTGCTAAACCACGTTTGACTGACGCTATGGCCCTATTCGGGTAAACTAAGTAAAAGTTTCCACTGAATATGAAAAAAGAAACCAAGGTCGATGCAATTGCAGCTGGCAGAGCCTTGCTGAAACGCTGTTATAACTTAACGCGTTTTAAAATCTTATGCAAAATTGAAAGGAAAAATCGTAACTTTACTGCCGATTACCACTCGAATTTCGCCCTACGTAACCGTTACGATAGAGCCAAACCGACACCCCCGCCGAAAAAGGAGAAAAGAAGCTCACCCTCACAAATAACTGGAGAATTACTGGAGGCCTATGACTAATCGCGTAACCTCTTAATATAATTACCTAAATAAAAGGGTCGCACTATTAAAATTACGGGAAAAGGATAAAAAAAGCGGCTCACAGTCAAACTGACCGTGAGCCGCTGATGGGAGGAGCTACTACTTCTTCTTCGGCGTAGCCTTCCTAGTGGTCTTCTTAGCAGTCCTCTTGGTAGCCTTCTTGGCAACCTTCTTGACGGCTTTCTTAGCGACCTTCTTGACGACCCTCTTGGTGGCCTTTTTGGCAACCTTCTTGGTGGCCTTCTTGGCAACCTTCTTGGCGGTCGGAGCAGGAGTAGCGCCGCAGAGAGCGCAGCTTTTCACGGTTTTGCCGACTTTTTTGGCAGTTCTCTTAGTGGCCTTCTTGACAGCTTTCTTAGCAACAGTCTTTGCTTTCTTGGCGGTCGGCTTGGCAACTTTCTTAGCAACTTTCTTAGCAACAGTCTTTGTCTTCTTAGCAACGGTCTTTTTCTTCTTAGCGGCCGGCTTAGCGGCCTTCTTAGCAACAGTCTTTCTCTTGACAGTAGCCATCTTTTTTCTCCTAAAAAAGGCTGAGACAACATCAAACATGCTGTCACACAGCGAGTTATGTCAGGGTCTAATCCTAAAAAGTGCCCCGCGCTTAAGCGCATGGGGGTTCGTGAGACCCGACACAAACACCATACACATCTTCACGCCATCGCCATAGTCCTTTTTTTTCAATAGATACATTTTATTATTGCTAATCTAAGATTGCTCTGGTCAGAGACGGGTAAGCACAGTCCCCCAGAATCTGTGCGCGATGCGGTACCAATACCCAACATGAGCCATTATTAGCATGTAGAAGTAGAGAAATTCGACACTATTTCCAACACTATTTACAAAGCTAAGCCCCATTTTGTAACCGTTCACGCGCGGAATTGATCATGCAATTTTTGTTTTCAGCTTGGGCGGTAAAATTTCACTTTCTCTGGAGAAAGTAATATTTATGTAAACGGTTACCCCGTTTTTACACTTAACCTGGATGTCTCATGAAGCATCCAGGTTAAGAGAACGCCCATTCCAAAGGAGGACCATGCATTCGAAACTGGAAACAAGACTAACTCTGATCCCCTACGGCTACACCCGCTGTTACACAGTCGAGCTGGAAGCCTCCGCCGAAAAGCTGCAAGCCTTGGCAGATGAAATCCTTAACAACCTGCTCCCTGCAAGCATATTTCGAGGCGAAACGCTGCTTAACTTTAGCGGTACACAAGCCCGGACCAATCTTCTGAAAGATAGCCCTTACTCTTTTCAGCACCGACCCGAAGAGCTTTTTTTTATGACCGGCAAGGTCATCTTGCCATCTGAAGACGAAGCCCCACCAGACCAAAGCCCCCCTCCGCCACAGCGCTTCCAGGTCAGCATCCGCTCCCAATTCAAAGAGTTTAAAGGGTCTAAAGAAATCGAGCACTCTACCCAAATAACAATTGATTGGGGCTTGCCACAGACCTTCCCACTACGGGAATTTGTGTCGCTCTTAAAACCCGATATCGAGTACTTGCGTTTTGGATTCGACTTATTTCGGGCAAGGTTTTTATCCACCCTATTAGGTTGCTACCCGGTTGTAAGCGACAGCCTGCTGATCGAGGCGTTGCCAGGCCGGGTTGCCATACAAACTATTTCGGAGGGACTAAAGCGCCAGACGGACCTGCCCCTTCAAAAAGATGGTTGGTTTGAAAAGACCACAGAAGTTCTAAAACGATCCTTAGATTTCGATTTAAAGCACGATTACCTGCTTCACGTCCTACCGGCGAAGAACCGCCGTCTCTAAAGGAGCACCCCTACTTTTTCTCTAAAGGAGCACCCCTACTTTTCCTAAAGGAGCACCCCTACTTTTGCCTAAAAAGGAGCACCCCTACTTTTTTCCTACTTTTTTCCCCTAGTTACTTCCCTAGAGGTGTCCCTAGAGGAGCACCCCTACTTTTTCTCTACTTTTTTCCTCTAGTTATTTTTCCCTAGAGGTGCACCCCTACTTTTTCTCTACTTTTTTCCTCTAGTTATTCCCAGGGGTCGTCGCCGGGGATGTGAAAGACCTTTTGTCTGCCTTTAGTGACTGGCTCTAACTCTACTGCTGCGCAAAGTTCGTCTAAGACGTGTTTGATACGGTGGCCGCTGGACTCCACCAACTCGGCTACTTCTTGCTGCTGCTTGGGGTCTTCTTCTCCGCTTTTCATAAGGTAGGCGGCACCAAGCACGGCGCCTAAGGGGTTGTTAATCTCGTGACGCAAAGTAGCCACCAGGGTTTTTACAGTTTCTGTGACAAGCGCCTGCATCTTAATCCGGGTTAACTCGCCTTGCAGCCGGTTTCGGTCAATAATTCCGCTTACTAATGGCTTAAAAAGCCCTTCTTTGATCTGCACCTTATTTAAAAAATAAGCTGCTCCGGCCTGAATCGAGGCTCCTGGAATTTCCGGAGCAGTGTCCGAGCTGATCATTATCACGGCCAAACCCTCAAACCATCCCTCTCCCAACATCTCGATTCCGCGGCCATCCGGCAGATGCTCATCTAAGATCACCAGGCAAAATTGATCCCGCGGAGCTGACTGCAAGTATGCACGCGCGCTTGAAAGATCATTAAAAACCACAGTTTCCAGGTCGGATAAGAAAGATTTAAGCCGCATAGTCAAGATTTTTACGAAATCTTGGTCATCATCAATAATCAAAACCTTATGGGGTGCTGATGTTGTCATGATTCAAGCTAAACTAGTGTGTTTTGCAAAGACGCCCTGGTCTGACTCTCCCTAAATTCAGAGAGCTTTTGCGCCAGCCGCTCATCGCTTAGCGCTAGTATTTGAACCGCCAACAAGCCTGCGTTCTTCGCGCCTCCCGATCCGATCGCAACCGTCGCCACCGGGACTCCACCCGGCATCTGCACGATTGAAAGTAATGAATCCAACCCACCCAGCACGCCAGTTTGTACCGGCACTCCGATTACCGGCAGGGTGGTTTGAGCTGCGACCACCCCGGGCAGGTGGGCGGCGCCGCCGGCACCAGCGATAATGACTTTAATGCCACGACCTCTTGCCCCTTTGGCAAGCTCGGCCACAACCTCCGGCGCGCGGTGAGCGGAAGCCACTTTGTATTCACAAGCAACGTCAAACTGCCTCAGGATATCACGGGCCGGGCTCATGGTGTCATGGTCGGAACTTGACCCCATCAGAATTAAAACTTGCGGAGTTTTATCTGCATCTGATGTCATCTAGAAAAGTCTCCGATTCGGTTGTGTCCCAACTTGTTAAGAAGCGTCGTTTCAAGAAGACTGATCATACTATTAAATCCCCATTTTTCAACCCTTAACCCGTATGTTCTACCCAGGTTTCGTCGCAAGTCGAGTCAAGTGCTTGAAGCAGATTCATGTAGGTGGCTAGACGCAGCAGAAACTTGCTAAATATCCGGGTTAATGAGGCGGGGTAACGATTAGTTGCCTTTGGACTAGGCGTAGGCTAAAAGTGTTTTTGGGCAGTCTTTAAGATAAGGCTCGGACTATGACGCGCATATTAATCTCTCTCTTAGTGACGCTTCTAGTGGGAGCTTGTGCTCCAACACACACAAGCAGACGGGAACGACAAGAGTATTTCACACACACGGTAGGAAGGCATGGGGAGAATCTTGGTTCAATTGCGCGATGGTACACAGGCTCCTCAAGCAATTGGGAGTTCTTACTAAGACATAATCCGGGATTAGATCCACAACGCATCCAAACGGGTGATGTGGTGCGTATCCCTAAAGCTTGGCTTATAACCACCAAGCCCATGCCTTCTTATACTTCGCGGCGGCCGACAGTGCGACGTCCGGCTCCGGTTTATCCAGGACCCGATCCGACCCATCTTGAGCAGTTAGATCCAGTGCATGACGACCAGGGGCAAACAACTCCCCCTGCGGACCAAGTGCCGCCCGCCCAAGACCAATGGAATATTGAAACGCCGGTCGTAGAACGGCCTCTGGAGCCAAGTCAGACTATTGTGTCTGATCCCGAATCGGAAGAGCGCCGCAGGCGTATTAGAGACCGGCTTTTGGATGATATGCTGCAGTAAATCCTTAGTATCCAGTGACCGCTTGCGCATGGATCTGCTGCGCCTGACCCGAGGAATCCCCTTCCTTCGCCTTTATTCCGCCAACCTAAGTCCTGCCGGCAGCGCATCGCCAAAAAGCCGACTCTGATCGGCGCTACTGAAAGTCAGGGTGTGGGTTAGAACCTCTAACTGTTTCTTGGTGCCGCGGCTTGCCTTTATCTTCTTTGCAACCTGGTCGCGGCAAGCGGCGCTTATATCTCTGGCGCGATCTCCGGTAAGGCGGCAAGCTTGGGCGAAAGCAGCGTTAAGGTTGCGGTAGAGCGGCCTGTTCCAATCCAACTTAGCAATCTCCGAAAACCAGGATTCGACCTGAGCCGGTTCAATCACACAATCGGTGCCAGCATATAGAGGAACACGACTGGCTAACCGCCCCAACGCCCAGCAGAGATGATCGTTTCCGGGGGCCGCGCTCTTGGTCAGGCGCTTAACAATCATATCTCCAAGTCGGGACCTGGCCTGCGGCGAAACTCGCTCCAATGATGCAGCCAAACGAAAGCCTTCGGCCAAATCTGCGCTCTGTTTGCCAAGCTGCGGAAAAAGATCCTCCAGCAGCACCTGCTGCTGCTCTCTTTTTAAGCCGCCTGAAACCCTCCTCCACATAATCCACCACTGCACCAAGGCGCTGCTTTCGCCCGGAAATGCTAGACCTAAATGAAAGCAACGCCAAAGCTCGTTAACGCGAAAGCTGTCTAATTCAGCACCGTAACCAGGGCGTAGCACATAACCCGCCAGATTAAGCCAGACCGTCTCGTGCGCTAGCGAGCGACCACGTTTGGTAATTCCTCGCTCAAGAGCCGGCCAAAGAGCGCGCAGTAGCGCCAGATTCCACTCCTCCTTGTTCCTACCGAAGCTTTTCTCTAAGGCGCGCAGCAAGCCCTTGGGCTTTAGCTTGGGATTTAGATCTCGTTTTGGCTTACCGTAAAGCTGATCAATTAGATCTAAGCCAACTTGCAACTTGTCAGGATCCAAATTCGGTTGAAGCGGGGAAGCCTCCTCTTCCGGCGGGAGGGCGCGCAAACAGAACTCCAGACGCCAGCGCTGAATGTTTTGGGAGTCTCCCCCAACGCAGTACAGTTCTAGCACCCCTAGCTCAGTTAGAACCGCCTCTAAAGAAATTTTCAACAGAGTGCTTTTGGGTTTGGCCTGTCCGGACGGAAGCGAGAGCATAGTTTGCAAGGGCGGCAGGGCGTGAAAGTCGCGCGAGTTATACGCCACCAGATCTCCCGGTTTGTCTTGGGCGCGTTGCCGACTATGGTAAAGCTGAAAGCTGACGGGTCGGTTAAGTAACAGCTCAAAACTTCTGTTCTCAAGGCAAAAGGTTGAGCCTTCCTCTACTCCCTTCGGCAAGAGGCAGACAAGTTGTGGAGCCTCTCCAGCCCGGTCTTGGTGCAGCTCTAAGTAGACGCTGCGGGGATAGCCGCCGCTAATAAGTCCGTTTAGTTTGCGGCGCAGCCATCCATAGCGCGCTGCTCCTTTAGCCACCGCTATGTCCATCTCGTCAAGCTCAAGCAGTAGCGGCTTCTCTCCGCCCTGCCAACTTGATATCACCTGGCACAGACGCTGCTGCAAAAAGACTGGCTTTAAGCTGCCGCCGGTGCAAAGCACAGCGTCAATACGGTGACCTCGCAAAAAACTCGCCAAATGGCGCGTAACAGCGCTGTCTGCCGCATACGGCAACCCCCACTCCCTTAGGCCGCTAGCGCTACGACGCGGCTCACTCTCCGCGCCACACTCCGGAAAAAAGCCGTCTAGCACCAACTGCTGCAGTTCGGCACCTGAAATAGAAACGGAAAGCGCGCCAGCCATTAGCTTTGAACCTTCGCTTGGAACGGAGAGGGAGTACTCGACTTGAGCAGGAACGGCGCCAGGGCGTTCCTGCAAAATCCGCTCTTTGAGCAGACGAGCTTGAAAAACAAGGTGCTGCCATTGCCGCCGGGAGAGCTTTTCGCCTGAGCCCACAAGCCTCTCCTCAAGATAGTGAGAGAGGGCCAAGTCGATATTATCTCCCCCAAGCAGCAAGTGGTCCCCTACCGCCACGCGCTTTATTTGAAGAGGTTGGGAGGAGGCAACTGAAACTTCAAAAAGGCTAAAATCAGTGGTGCCACCTCCGACGTCGCAGATTAGTATCAGCTGTGGACGCTGCGCCAGAGCAGGGAGACAGTTTAGCAGCGCTTGCTTACCGGTATAGCGTTCAAGCCAGTAGTAGAACGCCGCCTGCGGTTCTTCAAGCAACCTGACCGAATCCGGAAATCCTGCCAAAGCTGCAGCTTTTAGAGTAAGGCGTTGCGCTGCTTCGTCAAATGAGGCCGGCACAGTAATAATGACCTCCTGCCGGTTGAAGGCAAACTCCGCTTCAAAACGACCGAGCGTAGCGTCCCATACCCGCTTCAAGTGTTTTAGATAGCAGGCGCTGGCTTCGATGGGGGAGATCTTCCGAGACGGTTCGACCTGGTCAGATCCCCACGGCAGCACAGCAGCCTGGCGGTCTAACTCGGCGTGGCAGAGCCAGGATTTAGCTGATTGCACGACACGGTCCGGCACCAGGGCGCACTGATTCAGGGCGATAGCTCCCACCGCCAGATCGGCTGGCGCTTCAGCCTCTTCAAGGTGCATGTTGAGGTCTCCCGCCCGGCTTTCAGCTTCGGTTCCAAAATAACAAAACGAGGGCAAGGTAAAGCCCTCCTTTATTTTACCCGGAGCTTCAAGCTGCACGATGGGCAGAGCTTTGGAGTCAGAGATCGTATCTAGTGTATCGACGTAGGCCAGAGCAACATTGGTGGTTCCTAAATCAATGCCGATTACGTAGCGTGAAGCAAACGTCACTGTGGCTGGGCCCTCAAATTAAACTCAAGTTTCCATTTCTGGTCCGAATGCAGGTGACGCATCCACAGCTCCAACGTACCTGTGGCAGTGACAACGCTATGGAGCCTGACCGGTACGACATCGCCTCCCTCATCCGACAGAGAAGGCAGAGTAACCTCCAACCCTGAAAGTTCCTCCAACGTCGTTTCAGCATCCGGAACGAGAGTGCCGATTGTATCTCCAGCGCGTACAGCCGAGGCGAAAAATCTAAATTGCACCGGCTCTCCCGTAACCAGACCGAAATCCTTCTTCTCTAAACAGAGTTCAGAGCCTTCTTCCATTCCCTGCGGGACGATGCACAATCCGCTGATAGAAGGGGTATATCCAGGAACCGCTGGCGTAGAAGACTCCAAACCAAGATAGTACGAACGCGCGGTGCCGGCCCGGATGCGAATCCCGCTGCCACTTGACAAAATCCGACCATACTGCGCCGCCCCTTTTGCAACCGCCAAATCAAAGCGCGCGCCACGCAACTCTCGTGGAGCTTGACCACCTGCCCATAACCCCAGAAGCTCAAGCACCCGGGCACGTAAGACCGCTGCCTTAAAGACACCGCCATTAAACAAGACCGCATCAGGCGCAAGATAAGCGCTGTGGCGTGAATCAGTCCGTTTGGCCACCAACTCAAACAAGCTTGGATCAGACTTTGCATTTTCCAAGCTGCGCGTTAAAAAACGCGCTAAATGACGGCTTATGGCCGCATCAGGGGCAAAATTAAGCCCGAGCTCCTGCAAACCAGCCGCGCGCCGGACCACGGGTTGCTCTTCGATTGAGCTCAGAGGGAAAAATCCGTCTAAGATTATCTGCTCCGCCAATTGACGGCTGATACTTGAAGATATGGTTTTGGCAAAGAGGCTCGAACCGCGCGTTGGCACCGAGACCGGCAAACTATCAACGCCGCCCTCCACTAACAGTTTCTCCTTGGCACCACGACAGGAGTGCACCAGTGAGAGAAACTGCCAATGATCCAGTGTGGTATGCTGCGCTTCCAAGTCAGCTCGCAACGCGTGGGCAAGGGCCAGGTCCATATTGTCCCCACCCAGCAAAATGTGATCCCCCACGCTGATGCGGCGCAGTTCCAGAATGCCATTTTGGTCGGACACTACGATTAAACTAAAGTCGGTGGTCCCTCCTCCAACATCGCACACTAAAATTAAGTCACCGGCAGAAACTTGGGAGCGCCAAGTTTGATTCTCCGCCTCCAGCCAGGCGTAAAAAGCAGCCTGCGGTTCCTCCAGTAGTGTGACCTTATCAAAGCCGGCTTCCAGCGCTGCGGCATGGGTAAGGCTGCGGGCGATTTCGTCGAACGAAGCCGGCACAGTCAACACCACTTCACAATCTGCGGGGGAGAGCGGCGCCCCGCTTTTTTTGCGGGTTTCTTCAAAAGCATTCTTAAGGTGGGAGAGATAGATGCGCGTAGCTTCAAAGGGAGAAACCTTACGTTCAACCAATTCAGATTTCCACGGGAGTACCGGCTCCTTGCGGTCAATGTGCTGATTGCAGAGCCATGATTTAGCCGAAAGCGCCAAGCGGTCTGGCGCCAAGGCACCCCGTTCTCTGGCAAAACTTCCGGCCACACACCACGCTTCCTCAGCGCCGTTCCAAGGCAAGCGAAAGCTGGAAGGACTGAACTCATTTCGGGAGGGAAGGTAAAGCGCGGAGGCAAAAGTCTCGCGTTCACCGATGGTGTCGGGCGAGAGCACTTGCGTAATGGGGAGCACCTCAATCTGCTCCGAGCCTTTCGAATAGAGAGCCAAGGCTGAATTAGACGTCCCGAGGTCTATGCCCAGGCTAAATTCTTTCGTCATGATTTCTTTTCCAGTAACCGTTCCACAAACTAAGCGACTTCGACTTCCGCCGGCATAATAATCCCACCTTCCTTTTTGGCGGTTCCGTTTTTCACGGTTACACGTGGGAGCTTGACGCTTTTGGTGCGCCAACCGTGGTGAAGCAAGGTTCCCTGATAAGGTGGACGATCTTTAACTTTGCCCAGCAAACGGTAGTGTTCACTCTTGTAATCAGCTCCGAGATCTACCTTCTCACCTTCCTTGCCTTCATGCACTGGAACGAGTTCAAAGTATTCACGCATAACCGCTGCACAACCCTGATGCACCACACGCGCCCCTGCGCCGATCTGGGCATCGCCGAAGGTGCTGATATCGTCCATCAGAAAATCCAAAAAACGGCCTTTCTCTTGGAGGAGCGAGAGCAGGTTTATGACCTCTGCGTCAATCAAGGCCTCCCGCGAAGATCCGTTTAAAAAAGACTTGGATTTTTCAAGATGAGCCTTGGCGTCCGCCAGAGCGCGCTCCAACTGACGCTGCTTGTCGGCGCGAGCCTGGTTCTCCTCCTCCAGTTCACGAAGACGCGTCGCGGCGGCAGGCTCTACACTCTCAGGCGGCTCATCCTCCTCCACCTGGGTCACTGGACGAGTCGAACTCCCCTCTTGCTTAAGGGCTGAGGCCATAAGGTAAACGATCAGCGCAGGGACAAAAAGATCGAGGTCAGCCTGTATCTCAGGGGGAATAAAACTCCAGCTTACCGGCAGAATAGGGGAAAGAGTGGCTGCCAAACAAAGCAATCCCGCGATAATAATACCCATTTAAACTCATTACCTCCGTAAGAAAACAAAACCGAAAATTTTTGAGGAACCAATTTGTAATAGATACACGGTGGGGATGCAAGGACGAGAAATGGTATCTGTTTATATGGATACTGGGGTTTGAGCTTCCTTCTCAACCATGCTATCTTCCTGCATAAATTAGAGGAATTACAATTGGAGGATCTTAAGCAATGCTGGAAATACGTAAACTGCAAGTAACCCCCTTTGCCCAGAATGCACGAGTGCTTTGGTGCTCTAAAAGCAAGGAAGCAGTAGTGGTGGACCCTGGTGGCGATCTGGATTCCATCCTACGAGTAATTGAATCTAAGAGCCTGCAACTTAATCAAATATGGCTCACGCACTCTCACTTGGATCATTGTGGCGGCGTGGCCGCGCTTAAACAACATATACCGTGCGTGCTGTGCGCGCATGAGGCTGAATCCTGGATGCGCGCATCCGTGGATCAGAGATGCTCCGAGTTGAATATGCCCGCGGGGTTGATGGAGAACTGCCCCGAGCCAGAGAAATTTATAGGCCAAGGCGACATTCTAGAGTTAGGCGATTCCCGCTTTCAAGTATTATTCGCCCCCGGACACTCTCCTGGGCACCTGTGTTTTTATTCTGAGCGCGATCAGATTGTTCTTACTGGAGATTTGCTTTTTGCGGGATCGATCGGGCGCAGCGACCTTAAGGGCAGTAATGTGGCCGACCTGCAACGTTCATTAAAAGAGGTGCTGATGACCCTGCCTGATACAACCAAGGTTTTAGCAGGGCACGGTCCGGACACAACCATCGGTGCCGAGCGCACTGATAATCCGTTTTTAAAGGAGGGCGGGCATGGCTGGCTTTAGCGAAAAGCGTCATGTGGTTTTAGGGGTGACCGGCTCAATAGCAGCCTATAAGAGCATCGAATTGGCGCGGATACTGGTCTCCAGGGGCTACGAAGTGCGGGCGATTATGACCAAATCCGCAGAGCAGTTTATCGGAGCGGCTACTCTAGAAGCCGTCACAGGCCACCCGGTTTACAGTGATTTTTGGCAGGACTCAAGCAACGAGAGCATTAAGCACATCAGTCTTGCGGATTGGTGCGACGCGCTCGTGATCGCTCCAGCCACGGCGGATATTCTCGCCAAAATGTCGTGCGGCTGCGCGGATACCCCACTTTTAGCCGTGAGACTGGCCACCAAAGCTCCAGTCCTGGTGGCACCAGCCATGAACACCAACATGTACGAGAACGCCATTACTCAAGACAACTTGGCCCGGCTGGCAAAAAGCGGCGTAAAAATCATAGAGCCTGACAAAGGGCTGCTGGCGTGCGGTAAAAGTGGTAACGGCAGATTGGCAGAGCCGTGGGAGATATTTTTTGAAATTAGAAGGGCGCTAAGCCGCGCTGATTATGCCGGTAAGCGGGTGTTAATAACTACTGGGCCGACGCGTGAAGCGCTTGACCCGGTGCGTTTCATCTCCAACCGATCATCTGGAAAGATGGGGGTAGAGTTGGCCCGTGACGCATTCCGCCGTGGGGCGACTGTGACTCTAATACATGGCCCGCTGGAGGTGCGAGTGCCTCGCGAAGTGATGCGGGTGCCGGTTATCTCTGCGGCTGATATGTATGCAGCCGTAATGAAGCACACCTTTGAAGTGGAGCAGCCCCCAGACGTGGTGATTATGGCAGCTGCTGTGGCGGATTTTCGCCCAGCCCAGATCTCTCCGCACAAGATCAAAAAAGTAGCGCATGGCTGCGAATTGGCTTTAGAAGCAACCGCCGATATTTTGGCCGAGTTGGGCCGCCGCCGTAACGGCCTCCGGCCCCTGCTGATTGGCTTTGCTGTTGAAACTGGCGAGCTGGATGATCTACTAAACGAAGCTCGTAAGAAGCTTACGCAAAAGAAGGTGGACATGATTGTGGGAAATTTTGCCAGCGACGCCCTTGAACAGGAGACTAACCGGGTGTGGCTGGTTGATCGAGGGGGCAAGGAGACCCAGATTGCCACCACTTTTAAGAGCCGGATCGCCGGTAAGATTTTAGACAAGATATGCCGCTTAGTTTGATGTTGATTTGACAATGTGTGACCTTTCATTTTTTGATTTTGCGGCTTATTTGGACTCGGTTGCATCTTTGTACCCCGGAGGAGTTCCGGAGCGGTACATTAAAGACTCCTCCAAAGACGCTCCGTCCTGCGGTGCGGTGTCATGCTGTGGCAACCGAGAAGCACCATTGCTTTTTGTCGGATTAAGAAGCGGATCACAGGGCGGGTTTGAGGGACGAGAAGGAGAGCTTTTGGCGGCGGCTATAACCAAAGGGATGAAGCTATCCCTGGGGGATGTGCAAGTGCTTAGTGTTTTTTCCTGTTTGGGCGGTATCGATGAACAGGAAGAGGCAAGAGCGGCGCTGAAAGAAAATCTGGCGCTCTCCAAGCCGAAGTTGATTGTTCTACTTGGTTTGGAGACGTTAAGGCTATGTGGGTTCTCCCCTGAGGGAAAACGCGGAGAGTGGTTGACTTGGCAAGAGATCCCAGTAATGCCCACCCACGCCTTAAAGCCGGTTTTATCTGATCTTTCGGTTAAGAAAGAGTTTTGGCAGGATTTAAAGCAAGTTCTGGAACGGTTATCAGAAATTTAAAAAGCAGGATAGATGATGGCTTTTAGAACAATTATTTTTACATTAGGCATCTTGGTTTGTATGCAGGGAACTCATGCCGGCGTTCTTTTTGCAGAGCCTCAAGAGCAGAGTGAGTCAGCTGCAGAACAAGCTCAGGGTTCAAACAAGCCCGTCAAGCGCGAATCAAAAGTAAAATCAGACTCAGTTCAGTCGACGGCCGAGCCGGAATCCGAGGTAAAACGTCCCTTTGTGGGCGTGATTGATATGAACATGATGATTCTGCCGGGAACCCAAGCTTACTTAGAGCAGGCCATCCAGCGTACCCACGACGCCGGAGGCAAGCTTTTAGTGGTGTTGTTAAACACCCCAGGCGGCATCCTCACCACTTCTCAAGAAATGATTCAGGCGATCTTTAAATCTCCCATCCCCATTGTGATTTATGTGTCTCCAAGTGGTGCCACCGCCACTTCAGCCGGGGTGTTTATCACCATGGCAGCGCATGTGGCCGCCATGGCGCCCGGCACCAGTATCGGCGCAGCTCATCCTGTGACCGGAGAAGGTAAAGACATCGAGGGCGATCTGCGCAAGAAAGCTGAGAACATGGCAGTTGCCATGGTGAAAGCGATCACAGAGCAACGCGGCCGCAATTTAAACTGGGCCGAGAAGGCAGTGGTCGAAAGCAGCTCTCTGACCGAAAGGGAAGCTTTGGATCAGAAAGTAGTAGACCTGGTGGCGAATAACCTAGATGATTTGCTGCGCCAGATCGCCGGTATGGAGGTCGCTCTTGCGATGGGGCAAAAGGTGGTGTTGGAAGATTACTCATCTTTGCCGCGTCAGAGCTTTGAGATGCACTTTAAGCACCAAGTCTTAAACGTCCTGGCTAACCCTAATGTGGCGGCGTTGCTTTGGCTCGGGGCTACCACCGGTTTATCGATGGAACTTTATTATCCCGGAGCGATTTTGCCTGGGATGGTTGGAATCATCTGCTTGATTTTAGCCCTCTTGGTGAGCCAAATCATTCCGATCAGCCAAGCCGGCGTGCTGCTTATGGTGGTGGGAGCGATTTTAATAGGGCTAGAGATGTTTGTGTCAAGCGGCATTTTGGGCGTCGGGGGGGTGATCGCCATGGCTTTTGGCGCGATTTACCTTGTGGATGTGTCACAAGCGCCGGGGCTACCAGCAGTCGCCTGGGAAGCAATCTTACCGGCAGTGCTAGTGTGCGGAGGGCTTTTGATGTATGCCGTGCGTGAAGTGGCTCACGCTTACCGCACTAAAGGCAACACCGGTAAGGAGTCTCTGATCGGGTTGGAGGGCCGTGCTATGGAGTCGTTTTCGGATCAGGGCGTTGTTTTTGTAGACGGTGAAATTTGGAAAGCTGTGCTGCAACCCGGAAGCCCGGCGCTTCAAAAAAATGACAGGGTCGAAGTGACGACCCTTAAAGAGGGTTTAGTAGTTGAGGTTAAGAAAGTGGAGTAGCAAAATTTTCAATTATTAATAAGGAACTTCAAAATGGTGACACAAGGATTGATTTTTACCTTAGTAATCGTAGCGGTTATTATAAAGAGCGCAATTCACATCTTAAAAGAGTGGGAGCGTGGAGTAGTGCTTACTCTGGGGCGGCTTAGTCCCAGGCCACGAGGCCCAGGACTGAGATTTATTCTGCCGTTCATTCAGACCTTAACGCGTGTGGACCAACGCATCATCACCATGGATGTACCCGGTCAAGATGTGATTACCCGTGACAACGTTTCAGTCAAAGTAAGCGCGGTGCTCTATTACCGCGTGCTTGATCCAAACCGAGCAGTAACGCGGGTGGAAAATTACCAC
The DNA here is from genome assembly GCA_012514925.1 of Deltaproteobacteria bacterium. Classification (GTDB taxonomy): domain Bacteria; phylum Bdellovibrionota_C; class UBA2361; order UBA2361; family JAAYZI01; genus JAAYZI01. The sequence continues at coordinate 23,954 of JAAYZI010000302.1, forward strand.
TATGCCACCAGCCAGCTGGCCCAAACCACTATGCGCAGTGTTTGCGGTCAGGCCGAGTTAGATGAACTACTCTCAAACCGGGAGGAGATGAATAGAAAGATACAAGAGATCCTGGACGGCCAGACCGAGCCTTGGGGCATCAAAGTTAGTTTAGTCGAATTGAAGCATATCGACCTTCCTCAAGAGATGCAGCGCGCCATGGCCAGGCAAGCCGAAGCGGAGCGTGAACGCCGCTCCAAGATCATTCAAGCAGAGGGCGAGTTCCAGGCGGCCGACAAGCTGACTCAAGCCGCGGCCATTATGTCGACTCAGAGTATTTCCGTGCACCTTAGATACTTAGAAACCTTGCGGCAAATTGCTACGGAGAATCATTCAACCGTGCTCTTCCCTCTGCCGATGGAGCTTTTGAACACATTCAAAAAAATCGGCAATACAGAGCAGTAAGACAAGAAAAAACACAAGCTGTTAAACCGGAGGATCCATTATCAGCTGCATGAGTCCATGTTGTTAGTTGCAGATACCCATGTCCATTTATACCCGTGTTACGATCTGTATGCCGCGTTGCTGTACGGGTTTGATAACCTGCAGCATCTGGCACACACGGTGGGGTGGGCCAATAGTGCGGATGTTTTAAAAGTCCTCTTTTTAACGGAACGACACGATTGTGAGATCTTTAACGGTTTGGCACAGGGGAGATGTATCCATCCGGGGTTCTCTATTGAACCAAGCGATGAAGGCGGCGCGCTCTGGGTCAATTTCCGGCAACGACCAGGGCGTCTCTTGATCGTAGCGGGCCGACAGATTGTGACTCAAGAAAAATTAGAGCTTCTGGCGTTGGCAATGCCGGAAAAGATTCAAGACGGAAGCCCAATTTTTCAAGCGATCGAAGAGGTGCTTGCGCGTGGCGGCGTGCCAGTGCTTAACTGGTCACCTGGCAAGTGGTTTGGCAAACGCGGGCGCAAAGTTAAGGAGCTAATTAAGCTCTCTTCAAAGGACCGTTTTTTGGTCGGGGATATCGGCATGCGACCCAAAATTTGGGGGGAGCCGATCTTGTTTGCGTTGGCCCGCCGGAGCGGTTTTCGGTTGGCGGCAGGATCGGACCCGCTCCCATTTAAAGGTGAAGAGCGAAATATCGGAAGTTTCGGCGTAGTAGCAGAAGCTGAAATTAGCAACCAGGTTGTGGTTACGGACCTGCGCCGGTTTTTATGGGATGCAAAGTGGAAGATTGTAGGGCGTCGTGATAGCTTAGGCGGCATGCTTCGTCGCCAGTGGCTTAATCGGAAGGTCAGAAAGGCGCAGGGAATGTTTTCATGTTTAAATAAGGTGATTTCCTGATGGACAAATCTAATCGCAGCCGCACGGCGGTTTTGTTTATTGAGCCTCAACCATTTTTTACAAACCGTGGCAGCCCATTTCGAGCAAAAGCCACAGTGAATGCCCTAGTCGAGTTGGGGTATGAGGTTGACCTTTTGGTGTACCCACTGGGAGAAGAGATCTCAATGCCAGGGGTGCGTATACACCGCAGTTACCGTCCACCTTGGATTAAAAAGGTCAAAATTGGACCGTCCTGGACGAAGGTAGTGTTGGATATCTTTTTAACCTTCAAAGCGTTGGCGTTAACGCAGCATAAAGAGTATGCCGTGGTCCATGCAGTCGAAGAGGCGGTATTAATCGGGTTGATACTGAAGTGGCTAAGGAAAGTGCCCTATGTTATGGATATGCACTCTTACATGCCAGATCAGTTGGCAGAGCGTCCGATTTTGGGGCTTGCTCCTTTTATGATGCTGGCTAGATGGTTTGAAAGATTTTCTGTCAGACGTGCTGCCGGAGTTCAAACAGTAAGTGATGTTATCAGCGACCGCTCCCGCAACTTAGCTCCGCATGTGCCGGCGGTTACGGTTGAGGATATCGCGCTTGATTCTTCGGCGACAGTAGATCCAGCCCTAGTTAAGACCTTCCGCAAAGAATTTAACTTGGAGGGGCGTAGCGTCATCGTCTATACCGGCAACTTGGCTCAGTATCAGGGGGTGGAACTTCTCGTGGAGGGTTTTGGACGCATGAGTTCTTCCTCTCAGAGTAGCGCGGGCACGGATCAAAGCGTACTGCTTTTGGTCGGCGGCGGGCCTGAGGTGGAAGAGCGGATGACTGAGCTGCGTGCCATAGCGCTTAAGTGGAATGTAGTAGATAGGGTTATTTTTGCGGGTGAACGTCCGGCTGATGAGATGGGAAGCTTTATGGCCTTAGCGGACGTCTTGGCCTCGCCGCGCATGTTTGGCGCGCATACGCCGCTTAAGATCTACAGCTACATGGTGGCTCGTAAACCGATTGTCGCCACCAATATTCGGTCACACACCAATGTTTTAGATGAGACGTGCGCCTTTCTATGCGATCCGAACCCAGAAGCTTTTGCTAAGGCCCTAGCAGTGGCGCTAGGATCAAAGCCAGAGGAAAAAGCCGCCGCGGCAGAGCGCGCCGAAAACGCATTTGAACGAGTACAGAGCCGCCACAGCAAAAAACGGTTTACCGAGAAGATGAACAGTCTTTATTCTTCGCTTCTACCCTACCCTTCTACTCCTTCACCTCATTAAATATTAAATGGAGTGATGGGGTAAAAAGTAGCATAGACACCGTCTATATAACCAGCTCCATACGCAGCTTGCTGGGGTCATCAGTTGGTTTGGCTTCAAATCCAAGCGACTTGCATAGAGCAATCCCGCCTGCATTGGAACAGAGCACATCTGCGCTAAACCTATTAAGGCCTTCCTGAGAGGTGACTTTAATGGCGTGCTCTAAAAGTTGCCGCCCCAGCCCTTTGTTCTGCCAGGCATCTGCAACCATAAGCGAAAATTCTCCACCTCGGGGGTTCTGACGGTGGCGCGCTATTCTGCAAATTGCCACGATCTCCTCACCTTTACGGCCGTTACTTTCTTTTTCAGGATTAAGACGGGTCGCTATCAGGCTAAGCTCGCGGTCATAATCTGTGTAGCAAATACGCACCATACGAGCGTGTGCAGTGCGTTCATCCAAGATCACTGGCTGGTGATAACGATTTAACACCGTCTGTTCGCTTAGCCCATGTTGAAAGTCCACAACCATGGCTTCATCCCCGGCGAGAATCGGGCGAACCGAAAGTTCTTCGCCGGTCTTGGCTTTAATTTTGGTGATGCCATGCAGCGGGTAAGGTTTAATGGCTGGTTTGGGCAGCTCCGAAATTTTTGTCTCCGGATCATGTAAGAGCACGCGCGCATCCAAGGCCACCAAAGCTTCGCTTGAAGCCAGGAGTGGGTTTATATCTAACTCCTTAATCCACGGCTCTTGTGAGACCAAGAAGCTGAAACGCACCATCAACATCTCAAGCGCAGCCATATCTACAGACTTGCGGCCACGTACTCCTTTTAGAGCAGTATAGATCTTGGTTCCCTGCATCATGCGTCTTGCCAAGGTAGTGGTTAGCGGCGGCAAACCAAGAGCGCGGTCCTTGAAAACCTCCACCAACTGCCCACCTGCTCCGAAAAGGAGCACCGGTCCAAACTGCGGATCGACCGAGGAACCCAATATAATTTCGTAGCCTTCAAGTTTGATCATGGGTTGCACTGTTACGCCCTGAAAGTCGGCGAGACTGTGCTTCTCTGCAACGGCGTTCTTGATGCGTTCAAAGGCCTGCCTCACAGCATCAGCGCTGTTTAGGTTGAGGACCACTCCTCCCACATCAGTCTTATGGGTGATGGTGTTGGAGTAAAGTTTAAGCACCAACGGATACCCGATTTTTTCACCCCACTCCACGGCTTGATCCGCATTGGTTGCCACTTCTGTTTGAACAGTTGGGATGCCATAAGCCTCAAGCAGCTTTTTCGACTCGTACTCATTAAGCAATGTACGCCCGTCCTTTTTAACCGCTTCAATAATCTCTTGCGCTTTGGCGCGACTGGCCATGAGGTCATCCGGACTCTCTCCGGTCATGGGTGTTTCATAAATGTCCTTGAGATTAGCGGAGTACTGCCAGAGATAATTAAAAGCGCGACAGGCGTCGTCCGGATGCTCAAAATTTGGGATGTGGGCGTGGTTAAGAATCTCCCGTCCTGCCGACACTACCGCCCCGCCCATCCAGCTGGCTAAAACCGGTTTCCCAAGCTTAGTGGCGTAAGGTTTAAGAGCCTCTGCCGTTAAAGTTGGATTAGTCATATCTTGAGGGGTAAGAATCACCAACAAGCCATGAGACTGCGAATCTTCAGCAGCGATCTCCAAAGTCTTAGCGTATTTTTCAGGCTCAGCGTCGCCCAAAATATCGATTGGATTGTTGTGGCTCCAGTGCGCCGGAAGCAGGGCGTTTAAAGCATCAAAAGTTTCCTCTGAAATATCTGTGAGCTTGCCACCACCCAGCACCAACGTATCAGTGGCCAAAACTCCCGGGCCGCCGGCGTTGGTAATGATCGTGAGGCGCGGACCTTTGGGTAGCGGTTGGCGCGCCAAGGTCTCGGCCATAGCGAAAAGATCGCTGATCTTATCGACCCGCATTACGCCCACGCGCTTGAAAGCGGCATCTAGCACATCATCCGAACCCGTTAGTGAGCCGGTATGTGAGGCCGCTGCCTTAGCGGCGGCTGCGGTGCGGCCCGCCTTGATTACGATGATCGGCTTAGTCAGTGCCACCTCACGCGCAGCAGAGAGGAATGCGCGCGCGTCTCCAACAGATTCCATGTAAATTACGATCGCATCAGTGCGGCTATCCTGACCAAAGTAATCGATTAAATCGCCCCAATTTACGTCCAACATGGAGCCGATGGAAACAAAGGAACTAAAGCCCACATGCTCTGTAATTGACCAATCCAATATCGCTGTGCATAACGCGCCACTTTGGCTGATAAAGGCGACCCGGCCGGGATAAGCCATACCTTTACCGAAGGTGGCGTTTACGCCCGAGAGCGGATTCATGACTCCCAAACAGTTTGGTCCGACCAGCCGTACATTAGTGCCGCGAATATAGCTGCGGATCTCGGCCTCAAGTTTTTCTCCGTCCTGCCCCATCTCTTTAAAGCCGGCCGAGATTACGATGATTCCTTTTACACCGGCTTCTACACATTCTTTTACGAGGCTCGGAACATATCTAGCGGCCGTACAGATGACGGCTAAATCAACCGAAGCGGGGATTGCGCCCACAGTGGGGTATGCATGCACTCCCAACACCTGCGGTCTTTTTGGATTAACAGGGTAAACGAAACCGCCAAAAGGGTTACTGATAAGGTTCCACAACACCGTGCGCCCGACGCTTACCTCTTTCTCAGTTGCGCCAATGACGGCAACACTCTTGGGATGGAAAATATAATCTAGCGGATTGGTCTCCATAACACGCAAATCATGAGAAGGGTCGATGGGGCTGACTGCAGTGGGGGTGTCTGACATTTATTATCTCCTTTCTTCTTGACGCTACCTATGTGATCGGGTTCTAACTCACACACTTTAGGACAATACTGAGGATCATCCACCGGTACAATAGAGACTCAGGCCCAAGTGCGGACTCGTTCAGTATGATGCACCCTTGTGCCGTAACTTTCCAGGTAACCGTTCATGTATGGAATTGATTACGCAATTGATTATGCAATTTTTGTTTTCTGCCAGGGCGGTAAAATTTCACTTTCTCCAGAGAAAGTAATATTGGAATACCGATACCAGATGCTTTTCCGGGTTCTACCACGTGAGAAGTTAATTTAAAGAATGTAAAACGGCGGTTTACTCTGCCCGTTTCGTTCTTCGAACTCTTCCTGTATTGGTATGTCGTCAGAGGATGAAATGGGTAGCTCTTCTTAACAGTTTGTAATGTCATCCCATGCCAACTAAAATTTATCATGAAGCGTATAATTACCAACTAAGCCCGGACCGCATCGCGCAGCGCCCGGTACACCCCTATGATACGGCTAAGCTGCTGACAGTTAATCGCCGCGAGGCAAAGATTGAAGATTCTAACTTTACTTGTCTACCACGTCTTCTGCGCGCAGGGGACCTCTTGGTCTTTAATGACAGCCGCGTGATTCCCGCGCGTTTTTTAGGAAAGATGGCCGGGCGTGATGCCTCTCTGGAAGTACTACTGGTACACAGACAGAGCGGGGGCATTTGGCGGTGTTTGGGAAAGCCGCTTAAGAAGTTCAAGCCTGGAAGCCTACTCGTTTTTGAAGAAGGGCTGCGGGCCAAGGTGCTGGAGCGCGTATCGGAACAGGAGGTGCTGCTTGAGTTTTTCTGCGAGGACGAGGCCGTAGATCTAAACTCACTTATGTCTAGGGTGGGGCAAATGCCGATTCCCCCTTACATCCGCCGGGGCCGCGCTGATGAGAGTGACCGATTGGATTATCAGACTATTTTTGCAAGCCGGGATGGGTCAATCGCCGCTCCCACGGCTTCGCTGCACTTTACTCCAGAACTGATCACGGGTCTTAAAGAAGCAAGATGTCAAATCGCGTACGCCACTTTACATGTGGGCACAGCCAGTTTTTTGCCACTTTGGGACGAGGTTGGCGAGGGCGTCACGCGCCTAAAGGCTCCGGCGGCTGAGACGTATGGTTTTTGCAGTGAGCTGCTATCAAAGATGGTTGAGACCAAAGCCCGTGGCGGACGGGTCATTGCGGTAGGAACCACGATGGTGCGCGCGCTTGAGTCCATGGTGCGGCATAGGGCCTGTAGCGGCGCTTTTGTGGAAACTGACCTTTTCATCCTTCCTGGATTTGAGTTCAAAGTAGTCGATGCGCTTATCACGAACTTTCATCAGCCGCGTACTACCCACCTTCTTTTGGTACAAGCTTTTATGGGCAGACTCCTCTTGGAGCGTAGCTATCAGCACGCACTTTCAAACGAGTACCGCTTCTTAAGCTACGGTGACGGTATGTTTATTGAGTAGGACGAGGACCTTTCGCCTTATTGGGGGATAGAGAATGGTCGTTCACAGTGATGAAGCAAACCTGGATCGAACGGCGATAACTATTAGTGAAAGCAAAGGTAAATTGCCACCTGGAGAGGTCAGGGAGGGTGACCGATAGCGGGTATACAAGGTGGCAGTTCCGGCTTTTCCAAAGCGCTTCGTCATCCCACGTTGGAGCGGGCAGAGTAGTTTGAACGCTGCAACGTGAGATGGGGCGCAGTAACATCCTAAACTCACGGGCGGATAGAAGCGACCCCACTCATGTTTAGAGCGGGGTTTGCTGTGATAGAGATCGTAATTCAATTTTTAATTCCAGCCGCGGCGATTGTACTGGCCGGATGCAATCACAGAAATAGAGTTCTCTGGCTGTTTGTAGGTACCTACTACGCTCTACTGGGGCTGGTTTTAAGCCTCGGAGATTCAAGCTCAATTTTATTCCTCAGTTGGCTTATGCTCTCTCCGCTTGTAAACAGTTTTATATGCATCGGAGTTGTCCAGGCTTTTGATTCAAACACATCGAATCTAGCCTGAATGTCTCACTAACTTTTATTGCAAGTCGAAAACTCTGACCTAAAGAGCCCTCACCAAAAACGCCAGGCTTTGCTAACCTGGGCTCTAATTAAACCTTGTCGCATATACATATCTCGCGCATAACCCTCTAGCTATATCCGCCCACGTGAATTTTACTTTCTCTGGAGAAAGTGAATTTAACTCTGCGCCACTGCCAGCCACCGTCAGCCTTCTCCAAAAAGGCTTTGCTAACCTGGGCTTTTATTAAACCTTGTCACATATGCATATCTCGCGCATTGCATACTAGTTTCATTTACCAACCCTTTGCGCGAGATATGCATATGCGACAAGGCCAATATTAGGTCGTACCAGATTGGAGAACCTTACGTTTTATGGAGAAATCTAACACTGTCTGTGTGGTGGTATCCGCCCACGTGAATTTTACTTTCTCTGGAGAAAGTGAAATTAATTCCCAGCGTGAACGGTTACCGGATACAGCAGAGCTTCAAAACTTGTACTAAAATAGATTTCCAGGTATTTAGAGTGTCCTGTTTTACGCATAGGCTCTTCTTAGCTGCATGGTTACTCGTTTTACCCAAATCTGCTCCGATGGTGCTGCGCGCAGTGGTGAGTTTTCCACTACGCACGGGGTTTTCGAGACTCCCAATTTCATGCCGGTTGGAACGCAAGCCACGGTAAAGGGGGTAGACTCGGAGCGTCTAAAGGAATTGGGGGCGCAGATTATTTTGGTTAATACTTACCATCTCTGGTTGCGGCCTGGTCCGGAGGTGGTAAGCGCTCTGGGGGGGGTCCACAAGTTTTGCGCTTGGCAGGGACCGATTTTAAGTGATAGCGGCGGGTTTCAAGTCTTCAGCTTAAAGGATACCCGCCACCTGGCAGAAGAAGGTGTGGAGTTTAAGTCTTATCTTGACGGCGCCAAGTACCTGCTTACCCCCGAAAAGTCGATAGCCATTCAGGAACAGCTCGGCGTTGATATCGCAATGGTTCTAGATGAGTGCCCGGCTGCGGGGCTGTCGTATGATGAAGTTTCGCGCTCACTGGACCTCACCATACGCTGGGCGCAGCGTTCACTAGCCGCCCGAAAAAATAAGAACATGGCTGTATTTGGGATCACGCAGGGTGGCGTTTTCCCCGAACTACGCGCGCGTGCGGCGGCGCAGCTCTCCGAAATGGATTTTGACGGCATGGCCATCGGAGGCGTAAGCGTCGGCGAGGAAAAAGACAAGGTACACGAAGTGTTGAGCTACCACGCCGCTCAGCTACCCCAACATAAAATACGTTACCTCATGGGTGTCGGTACTCCAGAGGATATGGTCTTTGCGGTAAAACATGGTGTTGACCTCTTCGATTGCGTTATTCCAACGCGGGCAGGGCGCTGTGGGCGGGCGTATGTCCGCGGGGAGCAGCCCTATATAAATCTGCGAAACGCCAAGTATCAAAGAGATGAGGATCCGCTCGATCTAAGTTGCCGCTGTTTGGCCTGCCGGAATTATTCACGCGCCTACATCAGCCACCTTTTCCGTACTCGTGAGATGCTGGGGCCGCAGCTACTTAGCGTTCATAACTTGACTCACTACCAGGAGCTAATGCAGGCGATGCGGCAAGCGATACGCAACCATACTTTTGAGGACCTGTATCAGCACGAGCGTCAGCGCTGGAAGCTCTAAAATTCTTATCAGTACCATTTTTAATCATGCGTAATCACTATATAATGAAAAGTGTGAAAGTTTAGGCTTTGTGTTACAAACAGTGCCCGTATTAATTGGGGTTTTTATCTAATACTGACTTGCGCGGATTAACCTATGTCCCCCTTAATTTTGATTTTGCTCTTTGGCTTTTTGATGAGCTTAATTGCCCTGTCGGGTGCGCTGGTGCTGCTCCTAAAGCCGGCTACTCTTGATAGAATTTTACTGTCGTTAGTGGGACTTTCCGCGGGAGCACTTTTAGGCGGAGCCTTCTTTCATATGCTGCCGGCCGCCGGGGAGCTGATGTCCGACAACTTTTCGATCTATCTCTGGACCATGGCGGGTTTTCTTTTTTTTCTGGTGCTTGAGCAGTTTTTGCACTGGCACCACTGCCATCTTGC
>JAAYZI010000303.1 GCA_012514925.1 Deltaproteobacteria bacterium
CGCCGCAGAAGTCTCCAAACGACAATCCACATCCACAATTGGAGTGGGACCTAAAGACCTGGTCAACATATGCGAGACTGGGTGATTTTCGACCTGAGATTCATCAATCGCCCCGGAACGTAGCAACTCCGTTACAAGCGTATGATCTTCCGTCAACTGCGTAATGCCGCCCTCGCGAATGCGATAAGCGCGGGAGTCTCCAACATTAACCACATAAAAATTACTGCCGAGAAAGCACAGGCCTACTAGAGTCGTACCCATTCCGGCATACTCAGGTTTCTCAATACCTCTTTCAAAAATAGCAGTATTAACGCGATTAACAGCCGATACGATATCTTCATCCGTTATGCTATTCTTTGATTTCAGGCACTGCGCCAAAACGACGGCTGCCAACTGCGATGCCTCTGCACCGCCTTTGACGCCGCCCATACCGTCAGCTACGACAAAAAACTTAAAACCCTCGCCTTCTATGATAGTGAAAGAATCTTGATTCTCCTCGCGCCGCATACCGATATCAGACCTAACCACATGGGTGATAAGATCAAGAGATACGGCATCTGAAATTGCAGTTGTGATATCCATTACCAATGCGCCGCTTATACGGCTAAAACACTATTATTAATAAAGCCGAATACCGGCTAAAATCAGCGCGCACCCTCCTTAGAGCTTCAACTAAACCGTAGCGAGGCTGGCTCCAAGTCAATCAACCACCTAAATTTACTGCTTTTCTTGTACCAAAACCGGTAGAGCGGCTTTTACCTTAGCCCACAAAATTAGATTTTACGACAAGTTACTCAGATTCGAATTTTATGCCGGTGAGACGGAAATTACTGAGAGCTTTCCTACTAGCCGCTATTTCACCATGCGAATAAATGGATCGGCATTTAGATATCTTTCGCGCTTTAACTGGCCTACCAGCTGCTCAGCCTGGTTGCGCCCTTTTTCGGGTCCTGCCAATACTCTGAAATACTGCTGCCCTCTGACTTGCGCAGTTTCCACAACTACTGGGAAGCCGGAAGCCCTTAAGCGCCCCGCCAATCTGTTGGCATCTTCCCGGCGTTGCGGAGCCGCTACCTGAGCATACCATCCCGCCGGCAAAGACCCTCCTGAAGAAGGTTCCTCAAGGGCATCTCTCCTCCTTTCGATTGTCGGCCTCGGAGTCGGAGCTGCAACCGCAGCACTCGGTGTAACCATGGCGGCAAACTGGGGCTTAGGAGTTCCATCACTTCCCTGTTGCCTCCCTCCAATCGGCAATTTTTCCTGACGCACACCGACGCTGCCGGATGCAAACTCACCCGGAAGCTGCTTCTGGACAGTAGTTGCTTCTCCATCTTCTGCAATCAACGCACCCAGTGTCCTGCCTCCAGTGCTTGTGCCTTGACCCAAAACGGAGATGCCACTATCAGACTTCGCTAAATCCTCCTCTGAAGGCTCGTCCAACACGTTCATATCCAAACCAGAACTGGATGTCCCATCTTCCCCACCGCGTCTAACTCCCGCAGCAGCAGGCGCAACATTCGGCACTGCATCCGCAATCGGCGCTTCTACAGTCGTTTTTATTTTTCCCAGCTCCGGTTCCTTAAGGCTCTCTGGTTCAACTGCCGCTGCCGCATTTAACTTGGCATAGATATTAGCGGCGCGATCCCGCCCATTCTCAGCGCTGCGACCACCCTCCACAACCGGGAAGCGCGCGACATTCGCTAAACTAGTAGACAAAGCCCTTTCAAATCCAACATTTTCTCCCGATAAGTACCCGAAAGCGAAGGCACAAAACATCGCGCCCATGACCACCCCAGCCACAACCACAACCTGAATCAAACCCAACTTTATTTCCAAAGTACGCAACTTACTTGTACTCATACCTACCAACGCATTTACACCCGGTTTACTGCGAAACTGCTCACCAAAGCTCATGTCTAATTATCCAACGCCCTTATCTGAGTCAGCAATAAAAAATGGCCTACTTCCCGCCCCATCTATTCCAGCGAGCCAGACCTGGTACAACTCCAATCTGTCCATGATACCCGAGAGGACCTTACAAACACCAGTCATTATTTCAGTTTCCCCTTCAGAAAAAGTACTATTTTCAATAGATTGCCTGCGGGCAGGACAGTTCATAAACTGATTAAACACCGCTGTGGCGCACTCTAAAGCCAATACAAATTCACGCACTTTGCCGCCTATACACGCCTGGTTATAAAACTCAGAGAGAAACAGGGCACGCACACAAAGTTCTCTCTGATCCGCTGGCCATCCATTGAGATCAAAACATGCCCCATTAAAGCCTGACGAAACCGGAGCTACCTTGCCACCCCTTGACACCATACTGACGGCGCGCTGCATGGTGCACCAGATCTGCCATAAAAGATTGCTGCGTTCACCTAAACGCGGGACTGCCGGATCTAAATCATCCGCGGCTTGCGGCCCAGCCAAATATACGATTAATGCCGCCTGCTGCATTGGGTTCCAATCCAAAATATTTCTTACCCAGCTCTCTTCACACTGAGTCTGTTGCCAAATTTTTTCATCCCCGCAAAGCTGTAACCGACTCTTACCGTAACTCCATAGCCTAGAAAAATCCCTTCGACTTAGAGCGCGCCATGGCAACCTCACAAATATTTTTGAAGCTTCATTCTCTCTGACAATCTGCTCCACCCAACTTCTAATAGCAACCGAATCACTCCAGGCCTCTGCTTTGACAGCGCTCAAAGCTTGAGTAAAAATATTAGTGATAGCGAGATCGGAGTTGTTATTAAATTCAAGGTTGTCTCCAAGTAATAACCGACAAGTCACTCCGTTTGTGCGCAAGATCGAAAATTGAATCAGCCCCAAAGAGAGCTGTCTTAAATAACTTACGCGCCTGGCTTCTGTAGCAGGCACTACAAGAATGAGCGTCTCTCTGGCATTTTCTTGCACCGGCTTAACAGCCAAGGCATCTCGCCATCGCTCCACTAAAACGCGTGTTAACCTGAAATTTAAATAACCCTCCACCAAATCCACATCTACCGGTAAATCGGGTGGGAACTCCGCTATTAAACGAGCCCCAATCTCTGCCGGAGGAAGCTTCATCAACGCTGCAGTCCGCAAACAAAAATCGCTGGTGAAATCGCCGTTACGCAGGTCACTCATGGCGCGCAAATCCAGGTCCAGCGCCTGCGGCCACAGCTTCCGCGCGGTCTCTTGCATTATATCCCTACAGTATCCAAGCATATCCTTCTAAGGTTATGAAAACGAGACTACGCCTGCACTAGGCTCCGCCGCTTAACCTCCGCAAGCATGGTCTCACGCTCATCTCCGCTCGGTACACGAAGGATCGCCAAAACCAAAGCTTCATCCGAAGCGTCTTCACAAGTTGCAGCGCACACTTTCTCCCCAAGAAGCGCTTGGATACTCTTTATTTCTCGCTTCCCCAAACTCGCTCCATGTAAGAAAGCATCCCGCTTAGCATCATTCAGCTCTCCGCAGCAAACCTTAAACATAGTCCCGTAATAGTCTTGCGAGAGTCCTTTCGACTTTAGGGCGCTTAGTTCCTGTGCCGCCTGCAGCACCACCTCGCCAGTTTGCCGTTCAAATCCCGGCCACCTTGCCAACACTCCCTGCTCAAATAAAATCTCAAAAACCCGCTCCGGACTCCTTTCTAAGCAGATCTTTTTTAACTCATTAAGTTTGCGCGCTGTGGATACACTCTCCAAGGCCCCGTCCGCCAAAGCCTCCTTCAAGAGACGTTCGGTTTGAGGCTCGAACTCCCCCCGTAAACGCGCGGCGTAACGACAAGCACGGAAAATGCGCGTAGGGTCATCTATGAAGCTTCGCGCGTGCAGCACCTTAATATGCCGCGCCTGTAAATCCTCAAATCCACCGGCAAGGTCAATCAACCCGCTCCACTCACGGCTTGCATATTCCGACAATCTTAAAGCCATAGCATTGACGCTGAAATCGCGCCGCGCCAAATCATCCTCCAGACTGGCGGGGGTGACACGCGGCAAAGCCCCCGGCTGTTCGTAGACCTCGCGACGTGCCGTCGCGAAGTCGATTTCAGCCACCCCCACGAACCGATCCGGCTTTATAATCTTTGCTGTTAAAAAATCAGGAAACTTCTTAAGAACGCCGCCAACCTCTTGGAAGACTTGCTCAGCTAAACTGATCGCATCTCCCTCCACCACCAAATCGAGATCCCACCCCTTAGGACACTCCCCAATCAATAGATCACGCACCGCCCCTCCAACCACAAAGATCGGGCGTCCCGGCAAATCTCCTAGCCTTAGCAGAACTTTAATAAGCTCTTGCTCCTGCACCTTTAACTATCCCGCCGTCTTAAATAATCCTGAATCCCGAGGTAGAGTCCATACGCCAACTCCTGACGGAAATCGGCGCGCGCCAATTTGGCCGCGTCCCGCGGATGATCCACAAAAAACATCTCAACCAAAACGCAGGGCATATGCACGCCGACCAACACGTAAAACGGGGCTTTCTTAACGCCTAAATATTTAATACCTCGCCAGTTCGGTGCCACACGACCGTAGATTGCCCGCCCAATCGAATGCGCCAAAACAATCGAATCGTCGAGCTTGGCATTCTGGATTAGATCGCTCAACATAAACTCCAGATCTCCCGGCAACCTCCCCGCGCTGACAGTATTATTCTCACGTTTTGCCAATTTTATACTCGAACTGTCATCCGTATTGTCGAGATAATAAACCTCCAAGCCATAAGCTCTCTTTCGCTGACTAGCATTCACATGCAAACTGATGAATAGGTCCGCCTCATAATCGTTGGCCATGGCGGCGCGCTCTGCCAACGTCAAGGCCCGGTCAGTACGACGGGTCATAAAAACCTCGGCCCCGAGATTCCGCTTGAGTAACGGCTCCAGCTTAAATGCAACATCCAAAACAATATCTTTTTCCACCAATCCGTCAGGACCAATCGCTCCTAGATCTTCTCCACCATGACCTGGATCCAAAAGGATCCTAAGCCCCGTATGATTAAGAGATTGACTGCCCAAGGCGTAACGCGCCGCAACGCCAACCGGTGCCCGCCTATACGAACCTTTGCTCTCTCGCTTGCTCTGAAATTCTTGGGAATCACCGCTTAGCCGCGCCAACAAGCTCTCACAGCCAGTGCAACACAACGCTAAACAACAACCTAACAAGAACCGCCAAATCTTTCCCACACGTATCGACATGAAACTTACGACCTCTTAAGGTAACGCTCTTTAAGCTCGCTTACAAAACTCATCGCCTGCAACGGCGTAATAGAGTTAAGATCAAGCGCCGAAATCTCCTCACGTAGTTCCTTTAACTCAGCGTAATCTTCAGGCTCCTTCGTCTCTCGTTGATACGGCGCAATCTGCTGAAACAACGACAGCTGGCCACTAACAGGGCCGCCGGTCGATACCTCGGACTGTTCTAATTCTTCCAACACCTCACGCGCTCGCATGGTCAACTCTACAGGTAGCCCAGCCAACTTAGCGACTTCCAGTCCATAGGATTTATTAGCGGGACCCTGGCAAATCTGGTGTGTAAAAACGATATCCTGCCCATCATCCAACACTCCCACCGAAAGATTCGCAACCTGCGGGGTGACGTGTGAGAGCGCAGTTAACTCATGAAAATGGGTGGCAAACAAGGTGCGGCACTTTAATTTGAAAACGATCCACTCAATAATCGCACGCGCTATCGCCAGGCCATCACTGGTAGCGGTGCCCCTACCGACTTCATCCACCAACACCAGCGATCTCTCGGTAGCCGTACTAACAATATGGGAGGCCTCACGCATTTCCACCATAAAGGTGGAATCCCCCTCCAGTAAATCATCCGAAGCTCCAATCCTCGCGAAAATACGATCTACCAAACCGATACAAGCTTCTGACGCCGGCACATACGAACCAACCTGTGCCATAATTACGATCAATCCAGTCTGTCTAAGATAGGTGGACTTTCCTCCCATGTTGGGACCAGTTACGATCAAACAGCGCGGCCCAGCCTCATCAATCTGCACGGAATTAGGCACAAATGCGCTTTTAAGCGCAGCCCCCACAACCGGATGCTTGGCATCTTTAATACTAAGTTCGCATGAAGTGCTAAGACGTGGAGCGCAATATCCCTCGCACTCAGCCAAAAGGGCAAAAGAGAACAAAACATCCAATTGAGAGAGGCCTGTCGCGGTGCGCCGGAACTCAGGGGTGAAAGCACAGATTTTCTGTTTTAGATCCTCGTACAGTTCCTGTTCGAGGCGATCCTGTCCGCTCTTTGCGCTATTAATCTCTTGCTCCAGGCGCTTTAACTCTTCGGTGACAAAGCGCTCTGCCCCGCTCATACTCTGCTTTCTGACGTAATGCTCAGGGACTCGGGCCAAATTAGCTTTGGTAACCTCGATAAAAAATCCCTGGACATTATTGTGCCGGATCTTTAGCGAAGCGATACCACTACGCTCGCGCTCCTGCTTCTCAAGATCCACCAGCCACGACTTGCCCTGCGCTCCGACCTGGCGTAAGCGATCCAGCTCTTGGCTGTAACCATCCCGAAAAATCCCTCCCTCTTTAGCGTGCGGCGGAGGGCTATCTGCAAGAGCCCTTTCCAAGAGATCTTTCGCGCTCGCATCCACCTCCAAAGACAAATTTATCTCATGCAGCAGCTCAGAAGAATTGAGGCAACCCGGAGCAAAATTCCGTTCCAACTCCAGGCGCAATTCAGGCAGCTTTTGTAAACCATCCCGCAGCGCGCCAAGCTCGCGCGGAGTTACCGCACGCAATTCAATCCGGGCAGCTATGCGCTCAAAATCAGTGATATAGCGCAACATTGCCTGGCAGTCCTCACGAGTCTCTGACCGCGCTATTAGCGCGCCCACTGCCGCTAAACGCCTATTAATCTCCGCCAAATTGTTGAGGGGGTTAAGCAACCAACGTCTTAGCAACCTGGCTCCGCCAGCCGTAACTGTGCGGTTCATCAGGCCTAGTAAGCTGCCAGCCGAACTGCCGTCCCTGACATTTCGCACCAACTCTAAAGCGCTGCGCGTGGCGGCATCAATACGCACAGCCCCCTCGCGTCCGGCCAACACGATCTCACTAAAGGGTAGCTGCTGATCTACGGTAATCTCGTCCACATAATGCAGCAGCAACCTCACCGCGTGTTTGGCTGCTGCATGTAGCGGAGCGTAACCCGGTATAGAGGCAAGGTTACGCTCCCTCCCGCCACTCCCGCCGGAGATCTCCTGTGCGCGCCATTTCAGCGCCGCCCCGGGAAGAGCCTTCTCTACAGTGCGCACCCATCCCACACGCCGATCAATGGATTGTCCGTAAGGAGCGCGTGGTAACAGCAATTCCAATGGAGCAACGCGAGTTAATTCGAAACAAAGCTCTTTTAGAGAGAGCGCATCCCGCACATACACCCGCCCGCTTTGAATCTCGGAGTAAGCCAACGCAAATTCAATTGAGCTTCCAGCTTCAGACGGTTGGGCATGGTGCACATAAAGCGCTGCAACAGCCTCATCCGCAGACGCATCTTCAGAGTGGCTAAGAACCTTTATTCCGGGCGTGATAATGCGTTCAAGTTTACGTTCAACCATGCCACGGCCGCTGACCTCGCCCACTTGGCTCACTAACGCCACAGAGAAACCGGCGCTTACCAACCTTTCTACATAGTTATCAACGACCGCCATCGGCACACCCGCCATCGGCACCGGGTCGGCACTATTTTTATCGCGACTTGTAAGGGTCAGGTTCAGAACTTTAGACACCGTAACGGCGTCTTCAAAGAACGTTTCGTAAAAATCCCCTACCTGGAAAAGCAGCACGCATTCAGGATGCTGCTGCTTGAACTCCAGGTACTGACGCAGCATCGGAGGATGATTTTCAATCTGCAGCGCAACATTCATCTAAATCCACAGAAGAAAGGACAAGCACTCAAAGCCCGGCTCAAGCACCGGAAACTACTATTTGTTGCTGGAATCAATCTTCTCGCGAAGAAGATCGCCGAATGTAAATGGGGCGACTCGCTCCTCGGTGAATTCCGCCAAATTATCCTTCTCTTCACGTTGCTTAATCGACTTAAGGCTCAAACTAATGCGCCGCTCCTCACGGTCTACATTCGTCACTTCGGGCTCAACCGGATCCCCAACCTTATAAACTTCATTGACATTCTGTTCACGATTCAAGCCTAACTGAGAATTGTGGATCAATCCCTCGATTCCCTCTTCAACTTCAACAAAAACACCAAAGTCCGCGATTGAAGTGATATGGCCTTTTACCTTAGAACCGACTGGATAGCGCTGCACAATCGTATCCCAAGGATCCGAATCCAACTGCTTGATGCCCAAGCTTAAGCGCTCGTTCTCGATATCAATGTCGAGCACCAGAGCCTCCACATCATCGCCTTTCTTGAACATTTCCTGAATCTCTCTGGGATCTTTGATCTTCTTGGTCCAAGAGAAATCCGAAACATGCACCAAACCATCGATGCCCTCCTCGACCCCGACAAAAATACCAAAATCCACGGTCGAACGGACTTTTCCACTTACACGCGAACCAATCGGGTGACGCTCATGCAAGGTCTCCCAAGGGTTAGGCATGAGCTGCTTCAAGCCGAGGTTCAAGCGTTGCTGCTCACCGTCAACTCCAAGCACGACTGCCTCCACCTCCTGGCCTTCTGACATAACCTTGGATGGATTTCTGACTTTCTTTGTCCAGCTCATGTCGGAGACATGCACCAAACCCTCAACTCCCTCCTCCAGCTCAACAAAAGCGCCATAGTCCGTAAGGCTCACGACTTTACCTGTTACGCGACCACCCACAGGATAGCGCTCGTGCACTGTCTGCCACGGGTCATCCTTAAGCTGTTTCATGCCCAAACTGACCCGCTCTTTTTCTTTATCGTACTTAAGCACCACCACCGGCACAGTCTCGCCTACGGAGAGCTTGTCAGCGGGATGGTTGATACGACCCCACGATATATCAGTAATGTGCAACAATCCGTCTATACCACCTAAATCAATAAAGGCGCCGTAATCGGTAATGTTCTTAACGGTACCTTCCATGACCACGCCTTCAGTGATAACACGCAGCGTTTCAGCCCGCAGATTGTCGCGCTCACTCATCAGCACAGCACGCCGCGACAAAACGATGTTACCTTTATCCTTGGTGACCTTTAGGACTTTGAAGGTGTGGACTTCGCCTAAAAACTTATCAAGATTGCGATGAGGCCGGATGTCTATTTGAGACCCAGGCAAGAAAGCCGGAATTCCGATATCGACCTGCAGCCCACCTTTTACTTTCTGTATAATCTTACCTTCTATAACCTTATCGTTCTGAAAGGCCTCCTCAACACTCTCCCAAACACGCTTCTGATAGGCTTTCTCTCGCGAAAGCACCACCTGATCTGCTTCGCTATCGAGCGCGATAATAAAGACCTCCACCTCATCCCCAACTTTGCAGGTGAGCTTACCATCACTATCTTGGAACTGGTGGAGCGGAACTACTCCGAAAGATTTGAAGTTGATGTCAACCAGAACCACCTCTCGGTTCATAGAGACGATCTTACCCTTAATGATATTTCCTACCTTAAGGGTCTCCATCAATCCGGAACTTATATACTTCTCGAACTCAGCAGCAAACGAACCCGCCTGGCTGGCTGGGTTCTTCTCGGATACATCAGAACTGTTAATTGTCATCTAAAAAAATTTCCTTTTATTTGGTACTCAGACAGGGGAAATAAAAATAAAGATCCCAGCTTTTCGATGAAAACTGAAAACTCCAGAGGATTAGCTTCAACACCGAACCTACCTCTTCACCAACCCCCTGCTGGCGGCAGAATCATACATATTTTGGAGAAGTTGCGTCAATGTTTGGCGGGAATTGTCGATAATAATAGCGTCAGAGGCGGGTAAGGTAGGGGCGACACTGCGCTCCTGATCGCGTCGATCCCTCTCAACCACTTCAATTTCCATCTCTTTTTTTAGTGAGTTAAGCCGTTCCGCATCAAAATCAGCGTGGTTTGGATAAAGCTGGGCCATGCGCCTCATCACCCGCACCTCTACATCCGCTTTTATGAAAAATTTAAGCTCCGCATCCGGAAAAATCACAGTACCCTGATCTCTTCCCTCCGCTACCAGCCCATGTTCGCTAAACGCTTCGCGTTGGGCCGTGATCAAGGCGGCCCGAACCTCCCCCAAACTGGCGGCCAGCGATGCAGCTTCAGATATCTCCGGTTTATGTAGCACCGGACCGGGATCGCTGCCATCAACTAAAATGCAGCTGCTGCCGTCCTCTCCCAAGCGCAGCTCCAGCGTGTGTGCATTAATCAAAC
>JAAYZI010000304.1 GCA_012514925.1 Deltaproteobacteria bacterium
AGTGTGGCTGCACGCTGCAAGGCAGATTAGAAACCCCGTGATCCAAGCGATTATCAGTTTCGGTAGCATGATTTAACAACTAAACTGAATCGTCATTGCGGAAAGCGTCTTTTAGAAAGCATTTTATGTCGTTGGGGGAAATATAGAGGTGCGTCATATCTTCTTTGAAGTGGCGAATACGCGGCATCTGGTGGTACAAATCTGCAGTAAGTTTATGATTCATACGGAGTTTATTTCACTTTCTCCGGAGAAAGTAATATTCATGTAAATGGTTGCCGGATACCGGATACCGATATAAAGAATGCTAAGAGGCCGTAAAAATGGCCACAAAGATGTAGAATATCTTCCTGGCCCTAATTTGTACACAGCTTAGGGAATGCAATATAGACCATAGCGGGCGGATTGAAATGGTAATAAAATATTTAGGATATGAAGGAGTCAAGGCTTATTACAATCGATCCCAGTTTGACATGTTCGGGCTGGGCTTTGTTCTCTATCTCCAGTGGAGAATTGATGGGAGTAGGTAAGATCAAAGCGCAGCCTCCCGGCCGCCCACTTTCGGAGCGTCTCTGTGATTTGCAAATTAAAATCGATGCATTACTGAGGAAACTGGAGATAGGGCAGGGTGACGTTTTAATTAGCGAGGCCCAAACGACTATGCGTGATCCCCGCGCGGCCTTTGTGGTGGAGCAAGTGCGGGGGATATTTGAGAGTTTGGCGCGTTCTTTTCACGCGGTTGTGCCCGGCCGGATTAATCCACGCTCTGTGCAATATGAAATTTTGAAGCTTAAGGGGCGGCAGCAGTGCCGCGCTGATGTGAAAGCCGCTGCCGTGGCGACAGTGCGGCATCTCTATAGTGAGTCGTTACAGCGGCTGGGATTTGACGCTGAGGAGACGAATTTGGCGCGGAACCAAGATGTGGTTGATGCAATTTTGGTGGGGATGCTGGCGCTTTCCCGAATTACTTCCGCCAGGCAAGCAGGCGTGCGGCTTGAAGAGATCTTTGACGAACGGGCTATTTGCGAGCGGCGGGCGCGGCGCAAGATTCAGGTGGCGGCGGCATGAGAGTAAAATTTTTCTGCGTACCATTTTTGGTGATTCTCCTTCATGCGCAGGCGTTTGGGCAGTCGCGCACTAATCTACTCAACATTACAAGCGATCCGCGCGGTCCAGCGGAAGTGGTGGTTTGTAGCCAGAATCTTCGTAATTTTGGGGTTTATTCGGATGTGAAGAAACGTGTACCGGATATCACTTCATCCGAGTTACGTCTTCAAGAGCAGGCTTTGATTAGGCGTTTTGTAAAGGCGCAGTGTGATGTAATTGCGGCACAAGAAATATTGTCGTCTTCAGAGCAAGGCGCAAAGCTGGTTTTAGAGAAGTTATCGCAGGGTCTGCGCGCAGAGACCAATCGTTTTTTCACCTGGGAGGTTGGAGAGAGCAGCGATAAGTATCTCAGGGTCGGGTTTCTAGTTGCGAAGGATCGGGCGGAAGTTATCAATCGTACCACTTACCGCAATATTGAACTGCCAAAGATCTCTGAGAATCAAAAACCGCGCTTTTTTGTGAGAGAGCCTTTTGAGGTGCAGTTAGGAGTCAAGCCCATGGGGGAGGGGGCGATTAAAGTTTTAACTCTTATTACGTTTCATTTTAAATCAAAGGGCGGAGGTAGTCGTGATCCTACTGGGCTTGAATTTGAGCCCTATCGCATGGAGATGGCTGAAGCGTTGCGACGTATCGTTGAGCTAAGGCACGCTTCCGCTTTAAGCAGCGGGAAGACAATTTTGCTGCTGTTAGGAGATCGTAACAGCAACTTTGATAGCGCCAGCGCCAAAATCTTAGAGGGGGCTTTGAAATTAAGGCAGTTTCAAGGTAGCGCTCCTTGCCGCTTAAGTAAGCGTGGCGTGCCGCTTTGCAAGGCTGGCGCTTCCCAGCCTCAGGAGCTTTTTAGTGTGTTAACAAGTGACCCACGCATCAAAGAGCGTCAGGGAACTTACCATTATAAAGGTGTTTATTCCTGGATTGATGATATTTTAATGCCTGCAGTGGCTTTGCCGTTTGCATGGGAAGGTCCTACCAGCACGGGTAAGTATGCAGCGGGGGTAATTTACGAACCTAGCGCTGCCTCCGACCATGCTTTAGTTTGGGTGCAGCTAAATTGGTAGGGTTTGGAGGGCGGTGACTGGGCTAATCCCCAAAGGCGGAGAAAATTTGTTGCCATACCGCTTCGAAGGAGCGGTCGAGAGTGGTGCGCATGAGGGGGTCGGGGGAATTGTTGGCGTAAAAGCTGTTTTGCACTGACTCACGGATGGTTTCTGCGCTTATTTTATGTTTAAAGGCGATCTCGCACTGAGAGAGTAGATCCTTGGTGTTTTGAATGATCGCTTCAATGTGTTTGTGCACCAGCGCGCCTGTGATTAGTCCTCCATTTGGGAAGCACATGGCGTTTAGTTCGAAGTCTTTTAGGGTAGTGGCGATCTTTAAAGATTCTTCCAGGTCAGCGTCGCCCCCGGGAGCTGCCATATCCTTGCCTCTAAAATAACCCAAGCTTTCATCGAGGATAATCGCGTTGTGGGGGAGTACTAGGTAAAGCACCGATTCAGATGTGTGTCCGTGGGCGAAGATTGCGCGAATGGCCAAGTTGTCTGCGAAGTTAAATGTCTGGGATTCAGGAAAGGTTTTATCGATAAAGAGCAGATCCTGGTACTCATCAAAGTCCATTGCTTTAAAGGCGGGGGCTTCCGGATACTGCGCAGAAAGCCGCAGATCTTCCTCGAAAATGAGCCGTTTAAATTCTGGATCCTGGAGTTTGGTTTTCATAGCTGCAGAACCAAACACTTTTAGGTCGGGATTTAATTTGCGCAGCTGCGGCACCCCGCCTACTCTTTCAGGATGGAGATGGGTTAAGAAAACTTGAGAAAGCTCCTGAGGTTTGAAGTGTAGCTGCTCCAAACGCATCATTAGCGGCGTAATGTGGACGCTTAATCCAGGATCAAAAAGTGTGCACTCCTGCTCGCTCTCAAGCAGATAGTGAGCTGAATTGCCCAAAGTTAAAAGATAAAGTCCGGGAAAAATAAGCCCACTAGTATGAATCAACATGCGGCCACCCTAGCACTTTTCCAGGTGCCTTTCCAGGCCTGTCTCAGGCAAATTCCCGCTCTGCGCACTCGTGCCGTACGCAATCTTATGCTACTTTGGCTTTCTCGGTTTCTACTTTCTTCTTATCCTTAGCGCTTTTCTCAGCGGCAATTTGGTCTCCTGAAACTACCTTGAGATCAGGATTTTTTGCGGCATCCTTGGAGCGTGCAGCGGCGTTGGAGATGCCTAAGGTTTCTAGGATGAGGGTGCGGATTTCTTCTGCCACCTCAGGATGTTCTTTCAAAAACGTTTTTGCACCTTCGCGCCCCTGACCCAGCCGTTCTCCCTTAAAGGAGTACCAAGCTCCGCTTTTATCCACGATCCCCTGGGCGTTTCCGAGGTCTATCAGCTCGCCGAGTTGACTGATCCCTTCATTAAAAATCACGTCAAATTCACACTCTCTAAAAGGCGGCGCGACTTTGTTTTTTACCACCTTAACTCTGGTGCGGCTTCCAGTTACGTCGGTGTTATCCTTAATCGAGCCGATCCGCCGGATGTCCAGCCTAACAGAACTGTAAAACTTCAGGGCGTTCCCGCCTGAGGTGGTTTCGGGAGAACCGAACATTACCCCGATCTTCATGCGGATCTGATTAATAAACAAAATAGTGGTGTTGGCTCGGGCTGAGATGGCGGTCATTTTGCGCAAAGCCTTACTCATTAGGCGTGCTTGCAGGCCAGGCTGCTGATCTCCCATCTCGCCGTCAATCTCGGCGCGTGGCACTAGCGCTGCTACAGAATCGATTACCACTAAGTCGACCGAACTGGATTGAATTAAGGTTTCGCAAATTTCCAGAGCCTGTTCGCCGCAGTCAGGTTGGCTTACCAAGAGCTTGGAGGTGTCGACCCCAAGGCGCTTGGCATACTGCACATCGAGGGCATGTTCCGCATCGATGAAGACGACCGTCCCACCTTTTTTCTGCACTTCGGCTGCGATATGCAGCGCTAGTGTGGTTTTGCCGGAAGATTCAGGGCCGTAGACTTCGATGATCCTGCCCTTGGGGAGCCCTCCAATCCCGAGTGCTATGTCTAACCCTAGGCTCCCCGTGGGAATGG
>JAAYZI010000305.1 GCA_012514925.1 Deltaproteobacteria bacterium
CGCAGAAGTTGCAAAACTGTCTCTAAATTCATATGTGACTATGAAAATAAGCTTTGCCAATATGCTTGCCGATGTGTGCGAGAGAATTCCCGGTGGAAATGTCGATGTCGTTACGAATGCTCTGGGCAAGGATTCTCGGATAGGAGAGAAGTATTTAAAAGGGGCGTTAGGTTATGGTGGTCCATGTTTCCCCAGAGATAATAAAGCACTCAGTTTTTTAGCAAAAGAGTTGGGGGTTTGTGTCCCACTAGCGGAAGTAGTTGACTTATATAACAGTGGACTTGCGGAAAATACGGCAGCTAAAATTCAACGTTTCATACAGTCTGAAATGACGATAGCTGTGCTCGGTTTGGCCTACAAACCGCTCTCGAATGTGATAGAAGAGTCTCAGGGCATGGCGTTAGCAAAGTGTCTGTCTAGTCGTGTGCGAAAGGTGTTTGTTTTCGATCCTTTAGCAAACGAGAATGCAGCTGCAGTATTTTCCGAAGTAAACATCGAAGTGTCAGAAAGCCTCCCTCAATGTGTTGCCTGTGCTCAGGTTGTGATTATAGCTACGCCAGATCCGGTATTAAAGATCTAAAAGCAGCAGATCTTCTGGGAGATAAGGACCATGTCGTGGTGCTTGATTGTTGGCGGATACTGGCTCATGAGTTAAGAGGAAATGATCGCGTTCACTACCTCTCCTTAGGTGAGAATTTATCCGATAGCAGCGATTTGGCGGCGCAGCTCCGTAACCTTTTTTAGGAAAGCTCTTTTTGTCTTGTCCTCCCCGAACAGTAGGGCCTTGGCCACCATGCTGCCCGCAGGGGACGCTTTGTCTGCTTAGAAGAAGCGCCATTTTAAAAGTGCTGTCATAGGCAGCCTTAACACCACTTTTATAGAAGACACTGTTATGTAGAAGCCACTGCTATCTATACCGACTAAAATAAAAAGCTTGTACAGAAGCTTGATATGAAATATAACAGTGGGTATGAAGACAGCGTACCCGAACCGCGAGAATTGCAGCCAAGAAGAGCTAGAGAAGTATATCAGCCGCGTTAAGAACTCACGTGAGCAACGACGATTGATGGCGATCAATATGTTGTGGCTAGGGCTGGATGCCTTGGCAGTGGCTAAATGCCTATGCGTTAGCGATGTATCTGTCTATAGCTGGATATTGCGATTTAACAGCAAAGGTTTAGACGGTCTGTTAAGCCGTCAACGAGGGGGGCGGCCGAGGCTAGTAAGTGCGGCGGAAATTAGAGAGCACTTGAATGTGTTTGAACAACCGCAGTTGGCCAAAGAGACCCACTGGACGGCTAAGAAGTTCCACGGCTATCTCAAAGATAAAGTGCAAAAGGAGTTTAGTTATCAGACCACATTAAACTATCTCCACGAACAGGATTATAAACTCAAGTATGGACGAAGCTGGCCGCTTGAGCCGGAGGATAATGAGCAGAGGAGGCAGGAGTTCAAATTAAAAATCAAGGAGTTAGGAGCCGATACCGGGATTAAGATTTGGTATATGGATGAGGCTGGTTTTGATGGTGACCCGCGACCTCGTAGGTGCTGGTATAAGAAGGGCGAGCGTAAACGAATATACAGAACCCAGAAACATCTCCGAATGAGTATTTCCGGAATGTGCTGTCCAGAGACTGGTGAATTCTTCGCCTTGGAATTTCCCTACTCAGATAGAGAAACTCTTCAGTGCCTCTTGAATGCAGCCAATAAAGAGCTAACAGCAGGGGCAAATAAGAGGGAAATTATAGTCCTTGATAATGCCTCCTGGCACAAAGTAAAAAGCCTTAACTGGGGTAGGTTTGGATAGTGTAACAGTCTTTCTGTAATTTCAAGTTTGATCGGATTAAGGGTTATCCATAGGGGGGCGCGGAGCGGAGCCCGCAGGGTGTAGCTCAAGCGCAGCGCCCCCCTGTGGGTAACCCGTGCA
>JAAYZI010000306.1 GCA_012514925.1 Deltaproteobacteria bacterium
AAGTTCGAGGTCCGCCAGCACTCGCTCTACCGACTCTTTTCTTCTTTGGATCTCCGGGTCCGCAGCGTCCAAAACATGCACCAAGAGCGTAGCATCCCGTAGCTCCTCAAGTGTGGCGCGAAAGGCGTTTAGAAGCTCCTTTGGAAGATCCCGGATGAATCCAACCGTGTCGGAAAGCACAACCACACGTCCGGTGCTGCCAGAGGAATCCGCCGCGTCCCCAAGCCAAATACGACGCTGTGATGTATCCAAAGTCGCAAAAAGCTTATCTTCAATCAGTGCATCACTACGCGCGAGTGCGTTAAAAAGAGTCGACTTGCCAACATTGGTGTAGCCCATCACTGCCACTAGCGGGATCTCTCCAAAACGGCGACGGCGACGCTTAAGCTCGCGCTGACGGCCGATTTTATCAATGCGTCGCTCAAGCTCCCGGATACGAGCTCGGATGCGGCGGCGGCCGATCTCAAGCTTAGTCTCGCCCGGCCCTCGACCCCCGATTCCACCGATTAGCCGCGATAATCCCGCATCCTTCTCTACCAAACGCGGCAAATTGTACTTTAATTGCGCCAGCTCCACCTGCAAACGGCCCTCACTGCTTCTAGCGCGCTGCGCAAAAATATCCAGAATCAGCATGCTGCGATCAATAATCGCCAGATCCGTCGAGTTAGTGATGGCCCGCCACTGTGAGGGCTTCAGTTCTGTGTCAAAAACTGCTAACTCCGCTCCCACCCGCAAACAACGCAGCAACACTTCTTCCAGTTTTCCTTTGCCCAGCAAGGTCTTTGGATCTAGCTCTCGCGACTGCACAATTGTGTCCAGAACTTCAACTCCAGCGGTGCGCGCTAATTCACGCAGCTCCTCCATAGAAGCCTGTGCTTGTCTGTTGCGTTTGGGATAGACCCCTACTAAAACCGCCTGCTTTTTCTGTGAGGCACCCTTTGAGGTAGACCCATCTGAGTGCTGCGTCTCTAGGTCCTGAACAAACCCGGCAAAATCAAACTTAAGACGCCCCAAATCTGCAACGCTTTCTGTCCGAACTGAGCAGTCCTCACTCTCAGAGACAGGTAGGACGTAGGCATAAGCAGCTGAGGTACGGTTTCCGACCGTTTTTACCCCAACCACCATATCTAAACGCAGCTTCTCAAGGTCGGTGTAGATGTCGCTTGGAATGTTCACCTTAGATCGGTCAGCTGAAAGGTCGCTAAAAATCAGGCGCAGCCTTCGCAGCCTACCAGCGCCCAGCCTATACCGTCCCAGGTCTGGAAGGTACAAAAGGTCATTAGTCCCGATAAAAACTTCAACCACCCGCCCCTCCCGGGTCACAAGCGCGCCGATCCGTCTACGTAGCTTTAGAGCGATGGCATAAAGTTCACGCGCAAAATCCAGATCCACCAGATCTGCAGGTTCAAGGCTGCGCAAAAAAAGCTTATGCACCGCCCGAACCTCAGACGGAGCCAAGCCACGTATATTCCCGCCTACCTTCTGTGACATTCTTACTCCCCTTTCCCCAGAATGATCATTCGGAGACTTATAAACCGGGTGTCATAAAATCCCGTACTAGCATATCTACGGTATTATTGCAGATATTGGAACCAGAAACAAAAAGTCAAACACTGTACACTCTGAACAAATGTAAGTTATGAGCTATTAAACTAGCCCCTGTTGAGAGAGTTTTACGGCGTGTCTATAGTAACCGCACGTTCTAAAGAACGCTATCCTACCTGATCATGCTCGCCTTGCATCGACTAGTGGGTTTAAGTTTTGAAATTAGACGAAGGGTTATTCGGTAACATTAGGCTCTTGAGCGCTTTTTTTTATTCTTAACGAATCTTAAACAGTCAAGTTTAACAATAGGAATTAGGGGGAGAGTTTTACCGTGAGTGAGATTATAATAAAGGCTGCAGACGCCGATAATGATGTCGAAGTTAAGGGGATTGTAGATCTTTTTAAGACCGCATTTGGCCAATCATTCCCTAAGAAGGCTGTATACCGCCCAGATTTCTGGAGAAGGCATATCAGCAGCCGGTTCACAAGTTTAATTGCGGTGCAGGCGCACCAAATTGTGGCTCACTTAGCGCTTCAAACAGATAAGCTCTGTTCCGATATGGTGGAGGTATTGCTACCAGCCTTCGATCCGGTGGTTCGGGATCAGGTGGGAGAGCTTTACCGAGATTCGTGGAAGATAGTAACTAAACAGGCCCAACGTAGTGGATGGGCGGTAGCCTACTTCCGTGAATATCAAGAATTTCCGGACCTCCAGAGGCTTACACGAGAGAGCGTAAAGGCGGTACCGGTGGCAATTCTTCCCCGCCATCAAATTCCCGGCTCCAACCACCACCACATTAACCGGAGAAAAACTGGCGCATTAGATCTGCTAACAGCCAGAGTACTAAACCGTTCTGCAACCCTGTCTTCCAAAACGTCGTCACTCTTCGTGCCATCTTCGCATGTGCAGATCTGCAGCCAGATTTACGGTAGTTTAGGAATGGTGCGCACATTCCTGACCGAGGAGGCCCCCTCCTCTATCCCCAACTTCGGTTTACCCACTGATGTCCGTGCCGTCGACAAACAGCCCACCCATTTGGGGTTGGGAGGAGTTTTTGTGCAACCTTCCCTTGTGACGGATTCTGCACGTTTTAATTCAGCCATAGCGGCTGCTGCCAGATATCAAGCACCACTCATGATTAACATGCAAGATCCCGCCTGCCCCGCATTTTGTGAAAAGCTAGAGAACCACGGCTACAGTTTCTGTGGGGTTATGCCTTCAATTTATGGGCGCGAGAGTATTGTTTTTGGATGTCTCGGTGACCATGAGGTTAACACCAAACTTTTTTATGGGGATGGAGCTCAGGCGCTAACGGCTTATGTGGATTCTTGCCGGAGTGAAGCCGGCCTATCGTTTAAAAACGGCACCCCCCTGCACACGCCTCCCACATTTTAGGGGTCACGTTTTATAGGGGCGGAGCTCCGTTTTACCACCCATTTGAGAGTTAACGACGTTTTAGGAGAAGCACCCGATTGTTGCCTCGGCCGACAGACGCCTCCTTGGAGCGGAAACTATTCTTCATGGTGGCTGACCTCTCCCGGTTAATCAAGACCCCCTCGACGTTCCAATAACGCGCAAGATCTCGTTCCACCATCCCAATTAAGCACTCATCCAAGAGCCGCGTCTCCCCTTTTAGTCTGACATCTTCAATCTCCAGGGCCGCACGCCTTCCAGACTTAAGCACCCGTGCCATCTCTAAAAGAGATTCATTCATAAACTCCAGCCAGGAGTCCAGCGACAAACGGGAAGCCAGCGCACTGCTAAAAGATTCAGCCGCAA
The DNA here is from genome assembly GCA_012514925.1 of Deltaproteobacteria bacterium. Taxonomy (GTDB): domain Bacteria; phylum Bdellovibrionota_C; class UBA2361; order UBA2361; family JAAYZI01; genus JAAYZI01. Next base: position 3,326 of record JAAYZI010000306.1, read on the forward strand.
TTCCAGCAAACCAGAGTTTCAGCCACAGCCCCTCAACGAAACTGTTTGAACTAGGAAGGGGAAGCTTGGTTAGCAATAGATCCGCACTCTCGCTTTGCAGGTGCCCCAAGTCTCTCGCATCTCGTAAAGCCAAACGCGCGGCCTCGCCGCTTCGCTGCAACACAGAAGGAAGCCCGTCTCGAGTAACTGCCGCAGCGCGCCGCAAAAGGCGAGGCGCCACCGCGCGATAATCAGGAACCTGGCGACGCTTAGCATTTAGTTGCAACTGTTCCGCCGGTGGGAGCGCCTGCTGGGGGAAAGTGTATACTGAAAAAGAGCCGGCGCCGGGTCCGTGCAGCAAACCCAAAGCGAGCATCTCAATAAAACGAGAAGCTGGATCAAAATTGCCCTGCAAGAATTTCCTTAAGTTAAAAATCTCCCGAAAGGTGTTAATCTCATAGAAGGGAGAAAAATACTGGCTATAAATCTTTGACCCAATCGGAGCCCTCAGGTTAATTTGTTGCAGCTTTAAAGTCACTGCTGTTATGTCGACCGGATGAAGCTTAGCAGCGGCAACTCTTAAAGCCAGAGGATTTATATCGCTGCCACGCGGAACCCGGCCGAGTAAAGCCGCTTCAAGTAGTGTCTCTCCTCCTGCGCAAAATGGATCCACCACGACCTCTCCCGGCGCGGAGAAATTTTTAAGACAGTGCGCCGCAGCCCCAACCCGCATCCCCTTGGGCATGCTTACGGCATAATGCAGCGAATGCGCCTGACCTTCGGCGGCGTTAGAAAAATCAAGCTCTTTTGAGTAAAAGGGCTGATCTGTAACAACCTTTAAAGCTGAAGCGCGCGGCACAAAGACCCCCTCTGCTTTAGTTTCCGCCTGGAAACGAAATTGAACTTAATCCCCGCTGGTTACCGTACACAACATAACCATGGACAACACAAACACGCACAATATAAACAGGAGGACAATCCTACGCTACTAGGATAATGCAGCGGCGTCTATTTTTTTTAATTATCTCGACCTATCAATTAGTTAGTGTCCGCTCCGGTGGTTATTTCCTTGCAAAACGGCTGTTTGACGGGACTATTTTCCCAGCGAGGCATCAATCTCCCGCTTGGCCTCCTCATTCCGGCCCTGACGACGATAAAGCACCGCCAAATTGTTCCGGGCTATGGCATTAGTGGCATCCAACTCGAGCGCACGCTTTAAACTAACCTCGGCCGCCCGGTACTCGCCTAGCTCCAACTGAGCCCAACCAAGCACACTTAGCGCCCTTGAATTGGAGGCGTCTGCCGCTACGACTTTGTTTAAAATTTCAAGAGCCAGCCCTTCTTGCTTCTTGCCGATTAGAACTACGCCTAAGTTGATCTGTGCATTCAAATCATTCGGATCCAAACCCACAGATTTTCGAAGCGCCAACTCCGCCCGGTCAAGATCTCCCAGCCTCTCATAGGCTGTCCCCAGGGCCTTGTGGATTTCCGCAACATCTGGACTTAAAACGGCCGCTTCATTCAAAACTCGTACGCTGTCTTGAGGGCGTCCCAGCTTCTGATACAGTAACCCAAGTTGAAAAAAAGCTTCATACTGCCTTGGTCCGGCTGAAGTTGCGCGCTCATAGGTTTGTAGGGCTTTTTCATTATTCCCCATGCGTTCATGCAGCGCCGCCATATTATAAAGCACGACTGCATTGCTGTGGTCGACCCGCTCCGCCCGCTGTAGAACTTCTATCGCCCGATCCAGCAGATTCATTTTCTCAAAAGCGACGCTAAGCCCGATCAAAGCGTCCACCCGTCTAGAATCGGCCTCTAGCGCGCGTTCGTAAGCTTGCCTAGCTTCCTCATAAGCTCCTCGCTCTAATTCGAACGTGCCTAATGCCACTAAGAACTGGGGATCAGCCCGCAGCTCCACTGCTTTAGTAAACTGTTTGCCAGCTTCGGCTTTATTGCCGGATTTAAAAAGCAGCACTCCTAAATTGTAGTAAGCCTCTGCAAGCGGTGGACAAAGCTCCAAGGCCTCACGATAAGCCCGCTCCTCTTGAGAGGAACCATCTGCAAGTTCAACGCCCTGTTTCACCAAGCGACCTGCTTTCTCACAATCCTCTCCCGCAGCCAAAGCCGCAGTCCCAAGGGTTAACAGGATCAATAATGCACAGCGCTCAAGTTGCATGAATGAAGCACCTTATTAAATGTAACGTAACCGTTCACGTACGCCTTCCTGGCAGATACGGATACGCTAAAAAACCTTAGCCTCTTGGAAATTAGAATCCGCCGGAGTGTTTCCTGCAAGCTTTAAGGAGAGCCGCCGCATACGCTCAAGCACCTCCTGAACAGCGCTTTCAGAGAGGACCAACGCAAAGCGCAGGTAATCATCGTACTCTTTTCCAAAAGCCACGCCCGGCAGAGGCATGACCCCAAACTCTTGTAAGAAGCGGCGGGTCACCTCCAAAGAGCCTTGTCCACGTAGCGCCGGTGGAACCTCCGCCCAAACACAAGCGCCGGCTTGAACAGCAGGAACCCGCCAACCCAAACGCCTAAGTCCCCCTGCTAAAGCAATTGCTCGCCGGGCATAAGTCGCGGTAATCGGCTCTACCACACCACTCTCCGCTGCCAAACCGGCAGCGCTGGCCTCTTGAATCGGTAAAAATATTCCATAGTCAACATGGGTTTTGAGTCGGCTCAAGCAACGCACCAAATCGGAGTTGCCAACAATCGCCGCCACGCGCCATCCTGGCACGCTGTATGCTTTTGAAAGACTATAAATCTCAACGGCCTGCTTTCGCATATCGGGTTCTGCAAGCAAACTCTGTGCGGGCTCCCCGTTATAAAGCATCTCCCCGTAGACAAAATCATTAATCACCCAACAGCCGACCTTCTCCACTTCCACCTTCAAACTCCGGTAAAAGTCTCGATCAACCGTAAAGGAAGTTGGGTTGTTAGGAAAATTCAAAAGGACTAAACCAAAAAGCCCAGTGGCGAGCTTGGCTTTGATATTGCGCAACGTCAACTCCGCAGATTCTTCAATGTCGAAAAAATCATAGCGCCGCTGCGCCAAATGCAAAGCTGAAAGATAAGCGGGGTAACACGGCCGACCCACCAAAACAGCACTCTGCTCGGCCCCAAAGCATTGCAACAATCGCTGCAAGCCATCCTTTGACCCCATACAAACACAGATCTCATTTTCCGGATCGAGTTTAATTCCAAATCGGCGCGCGTATTTGCAGGCAAAAGCTTCTCGCAACCGGCGAATTCCACGCGAAACTGCATAGCGGTGGCTGTTTGGTTTTACCGCACTCTCTAAAAGCTTGTCCTGTAAGAAACGCGGTGGCGAAAGGTCGGGGTTAATCATCGAGAGGTCAAGCACCTGCTTGCCCTCAGATAGCGCCTGGAGTTTAATCTGATTCACTAAGGCGAGCGTGCCGCCTTCCAACCAGCCAAAATTATCAGAAAATATATTAAACTCGCTTGCCACTTTTCGCCGCCCTCCTACGCAATCAGCTATAACAGCAATTTCAAATAAATAACAGCGTATCTTTCTCTTTGGGTAACGGGTAACCGTTCACGTATTCTTAAAAAACCTACCATTTTGGTACGGGATTCCACTAAGTGTAACCGTTCACGTACGGAATTGATTACACAAAACCCACTAACAGCAAAGCTGAAGAAAAGGCCCCTCAGGGAACCATCTCAACAGTTCCCATAATTTAGCGTATTAGGTAGTATGCGGCTTCATGGATGCTTGCGCCATTAGTGCCTCTTTCAATCAAACGGCGGATTCCTGCTTTTTAGTAGATGGGCAGGGAACAATTTTATGGCTGAATCAGGCTGCTTCGGGGTTCTGTGGCCGGTTTTGCGAACAAGCTAACCCATTACAACTAAGTCAAGTTTTTGAGCCAGCCGAGGTCAAGCGGATAATCGACACGCCGCAATATGCTACCTTACAAATTGAAAAGACCTTTCAGAGCAAGGTTATAAGTCACTCCGCACTAGTGATAAACCTAGGAAGCGGAGATCCAGACGATGAACGCTTTTTGGTTATACTTACATCCTGCGCCACCAAATTGAGCGGGGACCTGCACCAAGAAGAGCTACTGGCGGCGGTAGCACACGATCTAAAAAACCCGCTCAGCGCTCTTTTTAGTTATGCAGACACCCTTCTCGATTCGCCTTTAGGAAGCACTCTCAGCCCTCCCCAACGCGAAGTGATTGCAAAGATACGTGGCACTTCCGTACGTTCAATTGAGCTGGTTAAAAATTTTGAAATTCTTTTCCAGATGAAAACCGCCGTGCTTTCCTGTCCAAAAAGCCGCAATGACCTTAACTCGGCGGTGCGAAATGTCCTTGAGTATGCTTATCGTGATCAAAGCGACCTGCAGCGCTTAACACTGGATTTAAGCCACGGCGAATTGCTCGTGCGGCTGGAGCGCGCCCCGCTTGAGCGCATCATCAGCAACCTGCTCTCCAACGCCCTAAAGTACTCCCCCCCGCACTGTCCGATTACGATTACCACAAGATATGACCATCAGCAGGCAATTCTTCAGGTCAATAATAAAGGCACTCCCATTCCGCATGCCGAGCAAAAAATTCTCTTTGATAAGTACGCGCGGGCTTCTGCAGCAGGACGTTCGAGCGGATCAGGTCTTGGGCTTTTTATCGTAAAAACCACAGCTGAAAGCGCGGGAGGTGCGGTAGAGCTTGAAAGCGACTCTATAAACGGCACCACTTTTACAGTCTCACTGCCTTGCGCCGAAGAGCCGTAACCCTTAAGCATCTGCCAAAAGCTATCACGGGTGCGCAAAAAGGTTGAAGAAGTAAACGGCGACCCCTGCTTTCCCAGAGACTTTAACCTTGTCGGAGAGCATCGCGATTTGGGCGTTCAACTCCCCATTGGAGATGCTCCACAAATCCGTGGAACTAAGAGCAATCCGGCAGTCTGCCTGAGGATCGCTCCCTTCATGAATCCTAAGATCACTGCCCTGCCAGTCGAAAAGAAAACTGTGGTTCAGATCTGTAAGCTCCAACTGAACCAAGCTGCTTAACTGAGTCTTGAGCTTACGACCGGCGCGCTCAGAGCGAGCGCCGATTTCTCCCATTATAAAATCTCGCAAATCCTTACTCCCCCTAGGAGCACCTAACGGTTTAGATTCCCGCTGAGGGGAGTGCATCTCTGGATCAGTGAATCCAGGCATGGCCGCGTGCGACCCATCCTCCCTTAAATCTACCGCCAAAAGATCCGGCTCTCCCTCGGCCCGGGATGAGGCGGCCGCAGTTTCCGAAGCCGCAGGCCCCACCGCCTCAGTATCCAAGATATTTGGGTCTCTTCTTTCTTCGTCCACCATGCTACTCTGCCTTAAAACAACACTTATAATCTCCCTACCTTTTATAGAGCAACGGTCGAGGCTATGACAACAGCACCGCTAAAGATCCCAACCCTAGTGGTGGGTTTAACCGGCTCGCTGGCTTCAGGCAAGAGCGAAGCCGCTGAATTCTTTCGAAAATTAGGAGTCCCCATAATTGACGCCGACGTACTAGCCCGAGAAGCCTCAGCTCCTGGCACCAGCGGGTTGGCCCTTATTAAAGAGCACTTCGGCCACGAGGTGCTCTCCGCTGACGGGTCATTGAACCGTCAAGCCTTAGCGCGGATAGTCTTCGCCGATGATAAGAAGAGGATGCTGCTGGAGCAGATCTTGCACCCAGAAGTGCGAAGCCTTTTTCTTAAAAAGCTTGCTACACTGTCAGCACAAACCACCAGCCAACCGCAATTTGTACTGTTTGTGGTCCCGCTTCTTTTTGAAAGCCACATCCTCTATCCTGAAGTCTCCAAAGTCATTACGATTTCAGCTCCTAAGCCCCTTTGTATCGCCAGAGCCATCGCCAGGAATAACTGCTCCCCCCAGGAAGCTGAGCAGCGCTACCAAGCCCAACTCCCTATCCAAGAGAAGGAATTAAAGTCCGATTGGGTTATCCATAACAACACCGATAGAAAACATTTGGAAGACGAAGTAAAAAAGGTCTTCGAAGCGATTTTGGAGTGTATAAGTTAGGATTTGACTACATAGTCAGTGTCGGATCTCCCCATTAAAATGTAAGGTATTCAATATGACAGACACTGTCCTGATTAATCGTGGCTCCTACTTAGACTTGTCGCATATGCATATCTCGCGCATAGCCCTCTGGTTTATAATTTACTAATCATTTGCGCGAGATATGCATATGCGACAAGGCCAACATTGGGTCGTACTAGATTGG
>JAAYZI010000307.1 GCA_012514925.1 Deltaproteobacteria bacterium
AGGTAAGGTCTTCGCTGCTCGGTGGAAGGCAGGGTGGCATTTATCAGGTCGATATTGCAGTTGTAGCCGTTTGTGATGCGGCTGCTAAAGAGGGTCATAGTAAAGCGGCGACGAAAAACTTAAGCATGATAAACTTAGGCCGTTAGTGCAATTATAGCCCTCGCCTAAGGCCTAATCAAACACCGGTTTGTCGCCCGATATGGGTCATATTTATAAATGTAGGATTAGCTCTGGAATTCCGTACGTGAACGGTTACCATGATCAATTCCACGCGATGCGTAAGCGGTTACTGGGATTTTTACTGCATTTTATCTAATCCAAGCTGCGCGCGTAGCGCGGGGATATCCGGCCCAAAAGGATTGGTATCGCTGTGGCCTTTGGTCTCTTGGTAGTACTTAAAGAGCATTTCTAGATGCTCGCTGCTATGTTTAGTCTGGGCGGCCTGGCGTGGTGTCTGCTTATCAAGCATTGGAATTGGGGAGTCGAACCAATTTTTCCAGTACCGTGGATTTAAGGTGGGCCTGCAACTCTGGCGAGGAGGCCGATTCTTGCTCTGTGATCGTATGCTGCTCTCTTGCCTCTTGAGGTGGAGTCTCCTCGCAGATCTCTTCAAAAGTAACCCGGTCTCCCAGCAGATCTTGCACTCGTACGCGCGCGATCTCGGCGCGTCGTCTTGAGTTTACATGCGCCGTAAGACTTTGCTCTCCAACTTTGAAGTGGGCTAGCACTGTGCTCTTCTGGTCTGGGCTCTGGTCACCCTCAGCCGTTACTAGCCAGTGGAACTTGAGCGGCTCAACGCCGCGGCCATTAGTAAAATCTCCTTTATGCAAGGGGCGCAGCGCCTCCAGGGCCTCTGAGCGCGGACAGTTTAACTTCCATTTCACCTGGAACGGCTCAAATGAATCCCCGTCTGCATTGCAGATCTCTGGCTTCTCGGCTAGACGTTCAGTAATTGTCCAGAATACGCAGCGCACTGCCAAATCCCTTGCAATCTCGGCTGTATACGGCGATTTTTTTGCAGAGAGCAGCCTTTAAACCAATTTAGTTACCAGCTCGCGCGCGTCCAGTAGCATTGGGGCGTGGGAAGCGGGCAGGGTAATTGGATAGATCCCAATAAAGGCTTTAACATTAAAGAGCTCCATAACGCGGGCCAAAACACAGTCACCCTGCATCAAATCCGGGGGGATGAAGTGCTCCATCACCCGCATACGTTCATCGCTAAAGAGGTCTCTTACTTCTAAGCTGATGCTCTGGTTTACATTCTCGATCATGTACCAGGAGAAGGTGGTATTAAGCCCTGCTTTTAGAAAGGCGATATCGTCCTGCCGAAGTTTTAGCTGCTTGGTGCTGTCAAGTATTATTTGCGAAAGGTGAATAACATTTGGTCGATTATCCTCGGCGCGCTCCTTTGAGGCCCCAATGGGACAATTAAAGAGGATCCATGAGTCAAACATCCGATAGAGGGTGTCCTCTACGTCTTGGTTATCTTGCTCGGGTAAACCAATGGTAAATAAATCCCAGGCATAATCCAAGCCATCGGCAAACCAAGTCTCAAACAGTTCAACGCCCAGAGGCACCATGCGCATTTCGGCGCGACGAAAGAGGGCGTAATTGTGCACTAGCGTTCTTCCGTGGCCATTAACGCTCTCAGCTCCGCAGCATTTTCTATACTTGCGCCCACTTCCGCAGGGGCACTTGTCCTTTGGTTTGGGGAGGGGATGGTTTGACATATGGGGTCCCTTCTTTCCGGTTTAGGACAGTTTGCTACGAAGTAAGGTGTGGTTTCAATGAAAAGGGGGGCGAAATCGCCGCCTATCTTATCGAAAACGCATATCCGTAAGCGCCCCGCCAGCGGGAATCATCGGAAATACGTTCTCCTCCGGTTCTACCCGCACTTCCAGGAGGTATGGTCCTTTAGACTCCCGCATCGCAGCCACTGCCGCTGGAAGATCTTCCCGGTGTTCTAGTCGCGCGGCGTTTATACCGTAGCCTCCGGCAACCGCCACAAAGTCTGGGCTGCTAATCGGGGTAGATGAGTAGCGGCGCTCCAAGAAGATCTCCTGCCACTGACGCACCATGCCGAGGTAGCTGTTGTTTAGCACCACAATTTTAATTGGTAGAGCCTCCTGCGCCAGGGTTCCTAACTCTTGAATATTCATCTGAATGGAACCATCGCCGGAAACCACAATCACCTCCCGTTCGGGCTGCCCAAGCGCGGCACCGATTGCCGCTGGCAGACCAAAACCCATGGTGCCGAGCCCTCCCGACGAGATGAAACTTCGCGGCCGTTTAAAATGGGAGTAGCGTGCGGTCATCATTTGGTGTTGGCCCACGTCCGCAACCATCAGCGCTTCACCATTGGTTTGGCGGGAGATCTCACGTACTACCTCTCCCATGTGTAAGTGCCCGCCTGCGGGTGTAAGCGCCTCCCGCAAAACCTCATCATATTCTCTGGCTGCAGCATCTTTAAAGGTTTGGATCCAATGGGGGTGTGTCGCGGTCTTAGTGACCTCAATCAGCGCAGCTAGGGCAGATTTGGCATCCGCGACCAGCGCCACTGCCGGACGGATGTTTTTTCCGATCTCGGCTGGGTCAATCTCGATCTGCACGATTTTAGCGTGGCGGGCATAGGCGCTGGTATCTCCTGTAACCCGGTCTGAGAATCTAGCGCCTACACTGATAATAACGTCGGCTTCGCCTGTTAGTAGGTTAGGCGCAACGTTTCCGTGCATTCCTACCATGCCGAAGTAGAGCGGATGTGTGGTAGGGCAGGCGGAGAGTCCCATTAGGGTGGTGGCGATTGGAATGTCAGCTTTCTCAGAGAGGGCGAGTAGCTCTAGGTGTGCTTGTGCAGAGGTAACTCCTCCGCCTGCTATTAGTAAGGGGCGTTTGGCGGAGTTGATCAGGTCTGCCGCCAGGTTAAGTTGGGCTTGTCTCAAGCGGTGGGGTGGTGGTTGGTGAGAGGGTGGGGTGTGGCGGCAGATGGAGTCCCACTCGAAGTGGCCGACTTGCGCGTCTTTAGTGATATCCAGCAGCACAGGGCCGGGTCGTCCGGAGGCGGCGATCATAAATGCGCGTTGCACTATTTCGGGGATTTGGCAGGCATTGGTGATCTGATAGCTCCATTTGGTAATGGGCATGGTGACGCTGATCATGTCGACTTCTTGAAAGGCGTCTTTACCGAGCATGGTGCTTGAAACTTGGCCGGTGATGCATACGATTGGTACGGAGTCTAGCATGGCGTCGGCTATGCCGGTCACGAGGTTGGTGGCACCGGGTCCTGAGGTGGCCATGCATACTCCGGTGCGGCCGGTGGCGCGCGCGTAGCCTTCAGCGGCGTGGGCTGCACCTTGTTCGTGGCGCACTAGGATATGGCGCAAGTTGGCGGGGAAGTCGTAAAGCGCGTCGTAGACGGGCATGATTTGTGCGCCGGGGTAGCCGAATATTGTGGTAACGCCTTGGGCGACGAGGGTTTCAAGCAGCGCGTGTGCTCCTGTGGTGCGGCCGGTTTTGGGAAGGTGGGGGACGGGGAGGTGGCGCGGTTTTAGGGTATGAGTAGATCGGTGGGTACGCCGAGTTTGTGGTGGCGGTGGTGGCTGGGGAGAAGGAGTGGGGTGGATGTTTTGTGTTTCTGTTTCCATTTTGTTTTTTTGTATAAAAGTGTGCGGCAATTGAGCGAAAAAAAGCCCCGCACCTCCCTTCAGAGGTGCGGGGCTTTTTTTGCCCTATGGCCGCGTGTTTAAACCGGCCCGCACCTCGTCACTTGAACGAGCAGTACGACGACTACAAGAAGAAGGTTAACGCGAGCGTGAGCCATGAGTGTTAGTATGTTTATAGTTATGCCTATAGCCGTATCTATTGTTTATTGTTTGACTGTCTGTTCGTTACCGAAAAGACGGCGCCAAACTTGGAGGTAGGATA
>JAAYZI010000308.1 GCA_012514925.1 Deltaproteobacteria bacterium
AATTTAATATTCATGTGAACGGATACTAGCGGCTGGTTAGGGGACGGAAGGTTAGTTATAATCAGACGGCTACGCGTTCGTTCTTAGGATTTTGTGAGAATCGGATTCTGCTAGAGGTACACGATGTTAAATGAACTCACAATTACAACTCTTGATAATGGCCTGACGGTCATTGTTGAGCAGATTCCCCATGTGGAGTCCGCCGCCTATTCTCTTTATATTCCCGGCGGGGTGCTAAGTGATCCGGCTGATGCGCTTGGGTGCAGTTTAGTTTTGATCGAAATGAGCAGTCGTGGCGCGGGCCAATATGATTCGCGGCAACTTTCAGACGCTTTTGACTGTTTGGGGATCCGTCATGGGGAGTCCGCGTCGCAGGAATTGTTTACATACCGTGGATCTCTTTTAGCTGAGCATCTGGACCGGGCGCTTGAGCTGGTTGCCTTAATGACGTTACATCCGACCTTGCCGGAGGCTGAGCTGGAGCCGATCCGCAGCGTCCTAATACAGGAGCTAAACGCCCTGGATGATAATCCTGCATCTAAGGCTATGACTGAGCTGTTACAGCGCTACTATCCAGAGCCTTACGGCCGTTGCAGTTTAGGCACATTAGAGGGCTTGCAAGCGGTTAGCGCAGATTGTGTGCGAAGCGAATGGGAGCAGAAGTTTCATCCAAGCGGTGCCGTACTTTCGGTTGCGGGCAAGGTCGAAGCTTCCGCTGTATTGGAATCCGCGCAGCGGCATTTCGGGATGTGGCAGGGCAGGGCGGTTGAGCGTCCTGCTTTTGGAACTCCAGTTTTGGGAAAGAACTACCATTTGCCGACGAATGCAGCACAGCTTCAGATCTGTATGGCATACCCCTCCGCGCCATTTGGCCATCCTTGCTACTACGCCGCCAAGGTGGCTACGGCAGTATTGTCGGGCGGGATGTTCGGCCGCCTTTTTATCGAAGTTCGTGAAAAGCGGGGTTTATGTTACAGCGTCAGCGCGAGGCATAGCGCTACGCGCGAGTTCGGAACGGTGAATATTTATGCCGGCACTACCCCTGATCGCGCCCAGGAAACTCTAGATGTATTAAATGCCGAGTTGCGGGCCTTGCACGGTACAGTCACGGCTGAAGAGCTGACGCGCGCTAAGGTTGATTTACTTGCGGCGTTGGTGATTGGAGAGGAATCTACTTCCGCGCGTGCATCCTCTAACGCCGGGGATTGGTGGGTGAACCGCAGGGTTAGACGTTTGGATGAGATTAAAACAGAAATTGAAAGAGTGGGCGCAGCGGAGATAGATGCCTATTTGGAACGTTTTCCGGTGGAACCGTTTAGCTTGCTGACTTTAGGGGCACGCGAGCTAAGATTTGGGCCGGAGTAGAGGAGGGCTATGCAGGAATACAGCGCTAAGACCGTAAAGCGCGAGGAGCTGTCAAATGGGTTGGTGTTACTGGGAGAGGTTTGCCCGGCCAGTCAGAGCAGCGCGCTCTGTTTTTTTGTACAAACAGGGAGTCGTGATGAGTTCCCACATGAGTCCGGGATTTCTCATTTCCTGGAGCATATGGTTTTTAAGGGGTCAATGAAGCGAAGCGCGCTTGAGTTGACTTACGCCCTTGGGAGCATCGGTGCGCAAGTTAATGCCTGCACAAGTGAAGAGTACACGCTTTATTATGGCGCCGTTATCCCCGAATATTTCGGTGCGTTTCAGGAAATTTTAAGCGAGATGATGCGCCCGGCTATTGATGGCGTTGAGTTTGAAACTGAGAAAAAAGTAATTTTGGAAGAAATCGCGCTTTATCAGGACCGGCCTCAATTTTGGCTCTACGAACAGAGCTGTTTGGATTATTTCGATGGCCATCCCGCTGGGAATTCAGTCTTGGGAACCAACTCTTCGGTTTCAGCGTTACGCCCGGACCATATGCAGTCATATTTCGAGAGAAGGTATGTGCCGAGCAATATGTTGTGTGTAGCAGCAGGAAATTTTGATTGGGATGCTTTTTTGGCGTGTGCGCAAGCGCAATGCGCAGCGTGGCAGCCTGGATCCGCGTCGCGCGATCATTCGCCGTGGCAAGCGAAGCACTCGCAGCGAGAGTTTCGGCGTAAGGGCATCAAGCAGGCTCATCTGCTTTTGTTAACGCCGGGAGCTTGTGCTCAGGAGCAGGAACGCCATGCTCTGCGTGTGCTGGCGGCGGTGATTGGAGACTCCGTAGGTTCTAAGTTTTATTGGAGTCTAATAGATCGGGGTTTAGCTGAATCGGCAGGATGTGAGCATGATGATCGTGATCGGATCGGGGTTTTTAGCGCTTTTGCCAGCACAGCACCTGATAAGTTGGAGTTGGTCCGCCGGGAATTAAAATCTATTCTGTCGAAGCCATTGGATTTTAGCGAGAGCGAGTTGGAACAGGCTAAAGCCAAATTGGCAGCGCGTATGGTTTTAGGGGGTGAGCTGCCGATGGGGCGGCTCTCATCTTTGGGTATGTCGTGGCTCTACCGCCGGGAGATTCATAATCTCAGGCAGTCACTAGAGACGTTGCGGGGTGTTTCCAAGGCAGATATCGCCGCAGCGGTTGAGAAACACGGGTTTAACCAGTGGGGTGAGTACGTGCTGCTTCCGGGAGAGGCTTAGTACGGACGTTTGCCATAGATTAGCTGGATTTGCGCCTCTTCCGATTCGTGCTATCTGCACGAACCAGCTAAAAACCCTGGCTTACCGGACGATTACATATCGTCGTCGTCGTCGTCATCCTCGTCATCATCTTCTTCGTCTTCTTCGTCGTCCTCTTCGTCGTCATCCATATCTATGTCTAGGTCGTCGTCTTCGTAGTAGTCTTCATCTTCTTCGCCGTCATAGATGCTGTCATCTTCCTCAGACTCTTCTTCTTCAGAGATCTCGAAAACGTCTGGATCAATTTCTTCTAACGCCTCGGTCAGGCAAGAAATCGCGGCGGCTACTTCTTCTGGAGTAACGTCCTCCGTATCGATTACAGCTTCCAAGGCAGCTCGCATTTCGGATACGACGGTGGCATCGATCTCAGAGCCCACCTCCAATTCCGTCTCGGCGGCATCTTCATCTTCCTCTGTGGCATAATCAGCTTGGGCCTTTTCTTGTAATTCATTAAAGCCCTCCATCAACTGGGTGAGAGCATCGATAATCTTTTCAGACGCTTTACTGGCCATAAACTTTCACACTCCTCAAAATAGTAGGCATCCAGTAATTTGTGTTTAGACGAGTTTAAACTGGAAGGCAACGTTATGACAACACAGCAGACAAGTCCAAGTCAAAAGTCCGCAGCCGTCACAGCGAATGGAAAGGTAAAGCAATTTGTGTACTAAAAGCAATACCCCAAAATTTCTAAATTGGGACTTGAAAGTATGCTCAAAAAAGCGCAGAGGAACAAGCATGATTGCTTGGGACGGCCTTCCCCCTCAAAAGACTCCAGCCCCTTGTAATTATTAACTGAACCAGTCTGAGACGGCGGTCTTAGAGGAGATTACCGTAAAAATGTGAACTTGTAGTTTGTAGCGGCTTGCCTGATAATCTCTGACGCAGTCTTTTAGGGTTTTTTTGTGGGGGGGCCTGTTTTGAGATTATTTTTTTGCGTGATCCTGACCGGGATAGTTGGGTGCAGCGGTTATTCGGTGACGGGCGGACCTGGGCGGTCGGTGGCTCCAAGTTTACAGAGCGAGACTCCCTATCCGGAGCAGTTAAAGCAGCTGCATCTTTTTTATTTAAGCCCTGTAGTTTTGAGTCCGGATGTCCGAGACGGAGCGGAGGATGTCCGTTATTTCAATAAACTGTTTAGAGATTCATTTGCGAGTGATTGTGGTTTGCCTCTCGTATCTTCCGATGCAAAGGAGGCGCAAGATGGGGAATTCGCCGCTGGTTTGAAGGAAGCGACCACTTTGGCGGCGGCGTCATTTGAGCCTTCGCGCGAGTTGGCAAGAGCGCGCGCTCTAGGGGCCGATGCGATGATATTAATCAATCTCTTGCAGTTTACTAAACGCAAGGGCTCCCGTTTGGCGGCAGACCAATCCGCAGTGGTGTATTTTGTAATGAAAGTGTATCGCAGCGCGGATGGAAAAGAGCTTTGGCGTGGGAGCTACTTTTATAAAGATCAAGCGTGGAGCGAGAACCTTTTTAAGATGTGTTCTCGGTTTTCAAGCCGACCACGCCTAGGCTGGCTCGAAGCCGAGGAGGTATTAAAGCAGGGCGCGCTCTCAGCTTGTCGGGACCTTTTGGAGCGTAGAGCGACCGTTGACGCACGATCTGGGGAGTAATGGGGCTCTTATTTTGGTTATTTCCCAAAGTTTGACGCTAGGTTAAAATTCAAAGCAAAACGGTATTTATTTATAGCGACTCGGATAGTTGTGTCGCCGTCGCGCCGTCACAGTCAGTGTGTTTTAAATTATAGGTCGTGGGCAGCAATAAAAAAAAACGCAGAGTGGTTACGCGAAGTAGCACACGAAAATCTCAGGCCAAGGCAGCGGATGGGTCTGGTTCCTCGTCAGCTGGCCGAGGTATTTGGGGGTTTGAGGTATTGTCTGTTGTTTTTGGCGCGATCTCGGTTTTTATTTTCTTCGCTGTCCTGTCGCATCAGCTCTCACGTCCGGCTGAACTGGTTTTTCCTCCATCCCGGGGTGCGGTAACAGCAGGCAATATAATGGGACCGGTAGGTCATCTGTTGGGGGTGACGTTATGCGGGTTCTTGGGGTGGTGTGCGATTGTGGTGGCACTTTGGACGGGGGGGATCGCCTTTTATTTTTGGACGTTCGTAGAAAACGGTGGATGCTCCAAGTACAAAATCAGCTCTAAGCCTCTAGCCTTGGTAGGTCTTGTCGGCAGCACCTTCTTTGCGGCGGCGGTGTGTGCCATATTTGGAGGTGAGCGCGCAGGGGGGCGTCTTGGAAATATGCTGGCGGAGCCGCTCTCCAAGCTGTTCAATCCTGGCGGAGCATTCTTGGTATGTGGCTCTCTTTTTCTTTTGTTTGTTGGATTCTCAACACAAAAAAGCACTTGGGAAGTGGTAAAAGCTCTGGCGGCCGCCTTAGGGCGCGTGTTTGAGTTCTGTTTGCTGACGGTGCCGATGGCGCTTCTTTGGTTTGTGCGAGTGGGGACTTCTCAGGTCTTGAAAACCGTTAGGTGGCTGGCCGGTGTGGTCCTGCCTAAACGGTTCGGAGAAGATTTTGGCTCGACAAGCCAGGAGGAATCTTCACCCTCTATGCCTAAGCCTAGGCTCAGGAAGAACGAGATAGCGGAGTTGGCGTCGCAAAAGGAGTCGCTGGATGATATTGAGCGCCGCGTGGTGGTGATGCGCCGCGAGCGCCCCTCGAAGCAGACTAAGCGTGCCGCAGAGAAGTCTTCTCGCAAGGGGTGTAGGCAAGGTTCTGATGCGCCTAGGCAGTGTCAAGATCCGCTTAAGGCTTACGTGCCTTTTGATATTTCGATGCTCTCAAAGGGCGAGTCGGCAAGTGGTAGTGAGGCGGATGAGGAGCTTGTGGGTAAGTCCAAATTGATTGAAGACAAGCTCAGGGATTTTGGCATTGATGGCCGGGTGACGGAGGTGCATCCGGGGCCGGTCATAACTCTTTTTGAGTTCGAACCCGCTCCTGGGGTCAAGGTCGGACGGATCGCGGCCTTGCAGGATGATCTCTCCATGAGCCTTAAGGCTAGCTCCATCCGTATTATCGCTCCCATCCCCCGAAAGGGCACGGTCGGGATTGAGGTGCCTAACCGTTCGCGGGAGTTGGTGCGTTTGAGAGATGTGCTTGAAAGCGAGGTCTCAGTTCAATCAGAGTCGATTCTGAGCGTGCCGATCGGCAAGGACACTTACGGTGAGGCTGTGACGATTGACGTTTCTGTTATGCCGCATCTTCTTATGGCGGGTGCCACGGGCACCGGAAAGTCGGTGTCTATAAATGCGCTTTTACTTAGCCTGCTTTATCGCGCGAGTCCTTCGGAGTTGGGACTAATTTTGATTGACCCGAAGATCTTGGAGTTAAGCGTATACGAGGGTATTCCGCATCTAATGGTGCCGGTGGTGACTTCGCCTAAGCAGGCGAGGGCGGTGTTGGAGTGGGCGGTTAAAGAAATGAATCGGCGTTACCGCCTCATGCAGAAATTTGGGGTGCGTAGCTTGGATGGTTATAACCGTATTGCGCGTGGCGAGGTCGAGCAGGAGTTAAGAGAGGAGATATATAAGGATAATGTGGTGATGTTAAGAGAGGAGCATCTCCTCGAAGAAGGCGAGGTTAAGAGTGTAAATGGTGATGATTCCGAGCCCCAGCCTTGGTCGGAGAGTGTTAAACCTATTCCTAAGATCGTGATTGTCATCGATGAGCTTGCAGACTTGATGCTTTCAGTGGGGCGGGAGATCGAGGAGTTAATTACGCGTTTGGCTCAGAAGGCAAGGGCTGCTGGGATTCACTTAATTGTAGCCACTCAGCGTCCTTCAGTGGATGTCATTACTGGGTTGATTAAGGCTAATTTTCCGGCACGTATTTCTTTCCGTGTTGCAAGTCGCATCGATTCTCGCACGATTTTAGATAGCATGGGGGCCGATAAGCTGCTTGGCAGGGGGGATATGTTGCTTAGGCTTCCGGGTTCTGAGCATGTTAAGCGTGTGCATGGCGCTTATGTTTC
>JAAYZI010000026.1 GCA_012514925.1 Deltaproteobacteria bacterium
CTTGGAAAGCTTGGTGCCTTCAACGCTGCCAGCCTGGCGGTCTTAAGCGACTTGCTGAAAGACCAAAGCCCTGAAGTGCGCGGCGCTGCTGCGCAAGCCTTGGCACTTGCAGGTCCCGCCGCACAGCCCCGGCTGAGCCGCTTGCTGACCGAAAAAGATAGCCACGCCAAAAAAAATAACCCTGCCAAAACTGAGGCGGCCATGTTGTTAGCTAAGATTGCGCCGGACCACAAAGGGATCTTTGAAATTTTGAGCAATGAACTACAACGGCAGGGGTGCTCTAACAAAAAACCACTTGCTTCTTCCCTGTGCTTATTGGGTCCTGTCGGCAAGACATACGTCCAATCCCAGTTTATAAAATGTTTATCCTCCGCCGACAGAAGCGCTATTCCAACCTACCTATCAATTCTAACCCAAGCAGCTCCCCTTACGGAGCAGAGTCAAAACGCTTTATTGCTGCTAACTGAAGGGACTAACTTTCCGGTTAAAGCGAAGTTTAAAGTTTTCGAACATGGGCCGCAGTTTGGAATAGGGAGCGAAAAGCTGATTCCAATTTTGATTAGATCGCTTAAAGAAAAAGAAGCCTATTCAATTACCCGCACGCTTAAATTACTTGGTGCCTTAGGCTCAGAAGCCAAAGCAGCGGTCCCGGAACTGCTACGCTTTTGGCAGGATCAAGAACAGGCAAGCCCTTTTAGGAGCCTGGCGGCCCTGGCACTACTTCGCATAGACCCAGAGACTATCGATCTGAACGCTTTTTTCAACGAGGAGCTAAAGGAAGATCGCTTGGAATCCATTCAAGAAGCTATATCTGCCATAGGGGCGGACCGCGCGCTACCCGTACTCACAGCTATCCTGGAATCAGGGAACTTAGAGCAGCAGTTGCAAACACTTCGCTGCCTGGGTCGGCTCGGCCAGGCCGCCGCATCCACAGCGCCACACCTGCTTAAATTACATAAAAGCACCCATCCCAAAATCAATTATGAAGCAGTACTGGCTCTTATAAACATCGGCGTCAGCGACACTGCGGTCGAAGAGAGGCTCGCTCAACTGCTCTTAACGGATGACTGGAGGCGCTTGCAGAGGAACCGCAATCTACCAGCCAATATTAAGCCACTGCTTGAACAGTTACGATCTTCAGGCCCATGCAGCCTGGTGCGCTTTCGCTCGAACCTACTGCTAAGACGAATATTTCATGAAAGGGGCCACCAAGCGTCATAGCCTACCCACCCCAAAAAAATAGTCCTACTACGAGAGTAGGTTCGAAAAACGGAAAACCTTGAATGGAAAAGCTTTTTAACGTATTTTCTTAGGGTAAGAGTTCACTACAGAATTAAGTACACTTGGGAGAATTAGATGCGGTTTGGAATTGTTAAGTCCTGCGCCAATAATGAAGGTGCTGAATCCAAAAAAAAACCGGCCTCAACAAGCGGAGACCCTTTGGGGCGCGAGCACTACCATAAAATAGAAGAGGCTCTCGGTTACAAGTTTACCAACCTCGACTGGCTGGAACGCGCACTTACACACCGTTCTATCCCCGGCATGGGGACCCGAAGTGACTACGAACGGCTTGAATTCATAGGTGACGCCGTGATCGACCTGGCCGTCTCCCACCTTCTACTGGACGCTCACCGCGACGCACGCGAGGGCGAACTCTCAAAAATGCGGGCAGCTTTGGTAAATGCTGCTTCTTTGGCCGAGATCGGCCGCAAACTCGAACTAAGTCGATACATTAAATTAAGCCGTGGTGAACTTGCCAACGGCGGAGCAGAACGTCCCTCAATTTTAGAGGATGTGGTTGAGGCACTAATGGGAGCGATTTACCGGGAAGCTGGTTATGAAACGGCATTTAAGTGCATTGAATCGCTCTTCGGGGAGCTAGTCGCAACCGTAATGCCAACAGATCCCAAAACTGATCTGCAAGAAGCGTTGCATAGTACCGGAAGTGAGGCTCCTGTTTATATGCTTGAATGTGTAGAAGGCCCGGAGCATGCCCCAACCTTCATATCAGTTGTTAACGTAGATGGCCAAATAGTCGGGCGCGGTAGCGGTCCCACTAAAAAAGCTTCACAACAAGCCGCCGCCGCCGAGGCTTTAAAACGCCTGGCCGGATTTGACCATCTTGATAGGGTCTTTATGGGAGATCAGCCCGCCTCCGTCATGGTCACCGCCGCTGTCAATGCGGAGAATTCATCATGACCCGTAAGATTCCGGTAGTCGCAATAGTCGGACGCACTAATGTTGGAAAGTCAACCCTTTTTAATCGGATCACAGGCCGCCGCCGCTCCATTGTGGATAATGCCGAAGGGGTCACGCGTGACCGCAACTACGCCTTGGTCAAAAAGTTTCTCTTCCCCTTTACCTTGGTGGACACGGGCGGATTAATCGGTGAAGAGGATCAGACTCTGGCCAAATCCATCCGCATCCAAGCTGAAATCGCTATTTCAGAAGCAGATCTGATCCTAGCCGTCCTTGATGGGCTGCACGGTCCCCATCCACATGATGGCGAAGTGGTCTCTTTGCTGCGCCAAAGCCAAAAGAAGGTACTTTGGCTGGCCAATAAATGTGAGAAAGAAACGGTCGCAGCGCGCGCACAAGAGTTCTATGAATTTGGTATCGACAATATTCTTGCGATCAGCGCTGCTCATAACCAAGGCATCAGCTTGCTTTTGCAGGAGATCTCTAAAGAATTGGAGTTGGAACAGATTCAATCAACGCCTAATGAGACAGAGCCACCTTGCGCTATTAGAGTAGCGATTGTGGGGAAACCAAACGTTGGCAAATCAACCTTTATAAACAAAATTCTAGGAGAGGAGCGTTTGGTTACATCAGATCTGGCTGGTACAACCCGGGACGCGATTGATATTGAGTTAGTGCGCGATTCTCAGCGCTTTGTGATTGTCGACACTGCCGGTCTGCGCAAGAAGGCGCGCGTGGAAGATGCCTCTCTTGAACGTTTCAGCAACTTACATGCCCTCCGAGCATTGGCAGGCAGCGACGTGGCGGTCTTGATGCTAGACGCCACCCTCGGTCCACCAAGTGATCAAGACACGCGCATCGCGCGTTTAATTCATGACCGCGGACGTGGCTTCGTGATCGCCGTCAATAAATGGGACGCCTTGGAGAAGGACTATAAAAGTGCCAAACAGTTTAAAGATGCCCTTATGCATGTTTTTCGGTTTGCGCATTATGCGCCGGTGCTTTTTGTCTCAGCCAAAAGTGGTAAACGCTGTCCACATGTTCTGACCAAAGTGAAGGAGGTTTACGATTCGTCCAACCAGCGTATCCAGACTTCCGACCTAAATAAGTTGCTGGGCCGCGCATTTGAGACCAAACCCCCGCCGGCTCATCGCGCCTCCCCTGTTAAATTGTTTTTTGCAACTCAGATCCATGTTGCACCTCCGACTTTCCTGCTTTTTATAAACTATCCTAAAAGCATAAACCTCTCCTATAAGCGCTATCTGAAAAACTGTATTCGCAAAGAATACCCATTTGAAGGCACAGAATTAAAGCTGTTGTTTCGCAAACGCGCTTCTAGTGATAACTATGAGATTCCAAAATAATGCGTGCACCTGTTGCTCGTTACGTGATTGCGCTATAAAGGGATTGAACATTTTAAATTAACTGTGCTCTTCGTTTATAACAAGAGAGCCGGCCGCCC
Source organism: Deltaproteobacteria bacterium (assembly GCA_012514925.1). Lineage (GTDB taxonomy): Bacteria > Bdellovibrionota_C > UBA2361 > UBA2361 > JAAYZI01 > JAAYZI01. Next base: position 3,662 of record JAAYZI010000026.1, read on the forward strand.
CGAAGAGGAGTGAGAATGCCCGAACCTCGACAAAAATCCTATTGGAAAAAGCATGCGCTCGTTACTATTCTTAGCGCTTTTGTAACTATCGCCGTTTTCTCCTATCTGTTCTCTGCCGTTTCAATTCTGGAAGTATGGCAGCTGATCCGTAGCACTGACCGCAATTGCCTGCTGGCCTTTGTGGTGCTTTCCCTGTTTGCCTCCATTTTCAGGACCTGGCGCTATGGCTTAATGCTGCGTTTAAACGGGTATACACCGAATTCGTTCGCGCTTTTTTTGATCGTGTTAGTGCGCAACCTTTTTTCAGACTTGTTGCCGGCTCGCATTGGCTCCACAATTTACGTTATTCTAACCACAACCCGTTTGGGTGTACCGATTGGCCCGGCGCTCTCCAGCTTCACTCTACCATTTTTCTTCGATCTCCTGGCGCTAGCTCCCCTGGTTCTATTGACAGTACTTTGGGACAGCCACATAGCCGGGGCGTCTTGGATGGTCCTGGTTGCAGGCGGAAGCCTCTTAGCTATCTTGTCAATCGCTGCCATTTACTATTTACCCGCCTTTTTGTTGTACTGCTCTCATCTAAGCCTTAAATTGCCACTGCTCTCCTCCAGTAAACGTGCGCACGCCGCTAAAGCTTTTAGTGAACTTGCAGCGGAGTTTATGAGCGTAAAGAGCCGGGGGGTATTTATTCAGCTTTTCGTGCTCTCACTAATGGTACGTCTCGGCAAGTACGCTTCTCTCTACGTCTTTCTCTACGGACTTCTTAAACCGTTAGGGTACGCCCTCGCAGATCTGCCGGTTACAACTGTATTCCTGGGTATCTGCGCAGCCGAATTCGCAGCAAGCTTACCCATTTCCGGAATCGCAGGATTTGGCGCTTATGAAGGCACTTGGGCAACAGTATTTTCAATGCTTGGATTTCCAGCGCAAATTGCAAAACTAACCAGCATCGCTCATCACCTCTTTACGCAGGCCTATGGATACGCCCTCGGAATTGCCGCCTTGCTAATACTGATGCTTCCTGTTTTTCATTCCGAAAAGAGGACACCGACGGTGCCCTTACCCGCGCAAGATTCCTGGATTAGATTTAACGCAAAGATCTTAGGCTCATTATTAACCGGAATAGCGTTGCTGATCATTTGCTTTGCTCTACCTTTTAGCAGCCAAGCTAAGCCCTCAGAGGAGGCTTTGGAACTTGTCCGTCCGGATGCTTCCTCTCAAAGGAGGCGCAAGGCCCTTTTTAAGAAATTTCCAGCGACTATTGTGTTCGACTCCAATCGAAACGGCACTTTCGACATCCACACCATCAAAACGGATGGAAGTGACCAGCGCATGATTATTGGCGGCCCCTTGCATGAAATCTACCCAGACCCCTCACCGGATGGAAAAAAAATTGTTTTTGCACGAGCGCCTTCAATGTCTCTCTTTTCTCCAAGCGAAGTTTGGATTGCAGAGGCTGACGGTCGCTCTCAGCGCCGCCTTTCAAGTAACGGCACCTTCCCAACCTTCAGCGCCGATGGACAGTTTGTGTATTTTGAACGCGCTCGTAAAAAGATCATGCGCATGCGCCCAGACGGTACACAGCTCGAACAGATTTTTCCTAAAGGTAATCGAAAATTTGTAGGGGCCCAAGTGGCAAAGCCTAGAATCTCTGCGGATGGACGTTTCGCCGCTTTTATTTCGGACAGGCCCACACGCTGGAACATCTGGTACACAGAACTTGCAACCAGGCAGGCCTGGCACCTAGCCAGTGGTTGTGAACCTACCTGGTTTGCGCAAAGCAACCAGGTGGTTTGGATGAAGACCAAAGACACCTTGGATGGCTCAGGAATTTATGTGATCGACCCTCTCAGCCGCGCCGTTCGCCCCTTGCAAGATGCTCCCGCACCCTTCGGGCATGAGTACTTCCCATCATTGGCAGAAAAAGATCGTTTTTTACTCTTCTCCGCGTCTCCAAGCGCCCGCGAGCACGACCAATCCTCGGCGAATTATCAGCTGTTTGTAAAGGACCTGCACACAAACACTGTGGTCAGAATTACATTTGACACAGCTACAAATAGATGGCCTAAGCTTTTACTTAATCCCAAACCCCAATAGGAATGCGCAGATTTTTTAGAAAAAAACGAACCCCGCTTTTGATTGCTCTGGCGCTTTTCATAAGTTGCTCCAGCGGCGCGCTTTTTGCTTATGACCTCATGTTAAAAGCGGACCGCCAACGCGCTCTGCTCTTCGGACATGCAGCCTTAGGGAACTACGCCTACCTTGGAATGAACCATGACCGCTGCGTGGCTTTCTTTGCGACATCTCTAAAACGGCAAGGCGAAACCTCTGTCGTTAATATCGAGGGAATTCTTAAAGCACTCTACCATAAGAGCCGAATTCCCCTGACATTTAAATTGACTGCCTATTTTAACGCGCTTGGGCAGATGATCGGAAGTTTCGTTAAAATTACATTTTCACAAAACCAGCTCGCACTGGGTACGCTCAGCATAAATCCCATCAGGGTCAAATTAAGCGTGCATTCCGGAGGAAAGCTGCACCGCTTTAAAGCCAACATCCCCGGCCCGCTCGAGTTGGTCGAAGACACAGATAAGACCTTCCGCTTAAGGTACACGCTGCTAAAGAAAAGTTCGGCTACTAAATACCATCAACAAACCCAAGCTCTTTTACCCCAACTAGATTTTTCGCTCATCCCCGCCACCGCCCCGATGGTCCACTCTTGTTTCGGGGCTAATGCACGTCTCCCCAGATCGGGTCGAACCTTACGTGCTAACGCTGCTAGCAAGCAACGACGTAGATGGCGTAAGATCGAGCGAGACCTTAGCGCCCTTGATTTAAGCGCCACAATTCCTGCGTGGATTCATACTTGGTCCTATTTAAAACCGCTGCTTGGTATGACAGCCGTCAAGCCTAAGATGGAAACCAAACCATGATCCCTCTAGTCTTAAAACCAAAATATTGGGGGCTTCTTAACAGGTGGCGCAAAGCCTCACGTTCCAAAAATGATCTGCGCCAAGACCTTTTAATGGCGCTCTTCTGCATTGGGTTAATAATACTCCTTTTTGTCGGCACGCTGGATGTGCTGAAACACTTGCAGCTGCTTTCTAATATGGCATACCTTTCGGCTGCGCAGCCGCTAGCTCTATTTCTTTTGCCTCTTATGGCGATGCTGTTCCTATCCGGCCTTGTTATTTCCATCGGCACCCTTTTTATGAGCAAGGATCTGGATCTACTACTGGCGGCGCCGCTAAGCACCACCTCGCTTTTTATGGGCAAATTTCTGTATGTGCTTTTATCAACGGCTTGGATGCCCTTCCTGTTTATGACTCCTGTGCTAATAGCCTTCGGACTAAGCTACAAGGTATCCCTGCTATACTATTTTTTGTCGCCTCTGCTGCTACTGCCATATTTTATCATTCCAACGGCTCTGGCGGTAATTATCTCGACTATCTTTGTTTTACTGGTCCCCGCAAACCGAACCAAAGAGGTCTTGTTGATTACGGTGATAATTATCTTAGGGGCGCTCGCGAGCCTGGTTGACCTGCTCGATCTGTCGCCAACTTCCTTTGATAGCGCCAGCCAGATGCTGCGCATGATTTCAATTCTTTCTCTGCCGGATAATAACTGGCTTCCCTCCAATTGGCTGGCGCGCTGCCTACAAGAATTGCTAGAACCCGGCACTCAAGACATCTTGCCTCCACTGCTTTTACTTTTCTTTTCAGCAGGCGCTCTCTCTGCCCTCGCCTACCTCGTTTTAGAAATCCTACATGCCAAAGCTCATAGCTGCAGCTCCAGTATCAAACAGAGATTCAGATCAACGCCTTTCTCACAGGGAATTCTTAGTCATCTTTGCGCCGCACAATTTGAACAGAGAATGGTCGCGTTACTGGGTAAGGAACTTAAGATCTGCGTGCGGGATATCGCCCAGACTCTTCAAATTGTGGTACTAGTGGGGCTATGTATAATCTATCTGTACAACCTTAAGATTTTCGGAAACGTACAAGACTTGCCACTCCATATGCGCTCCACTTGGCAATCGTTTTTACTGATCGGAAACTTAATGATGGAGTCATTCGTGGTTACGGCTATCTGCACCCGCTTTGTATATCCCTCTATATCTCTGGAGGGAGCGGCTTTTTGGCTCTTGTCATCCTCCCCGCTTAGTATCCGCGAATTTATGGAATTGAAGTTTTGGTTTTGGTTCATCCCAGTCGCAGCTTTAGCCGGAATCTTCCTGGCAATCGGAAACTATATGGTCGGAACCGGATTTTATATCTTACTGATTAGCTTCGCCACGGCCTTAGCAATCTGTTACGGAGTGGTGGGACTGGCGATCGGCTTAGGGGCGTACTGGGCAAATTTCGACTGGGAACATCCCTCACAACTAGCCGCAAGTTTCGGAAGCCTTATGTTTATGCTGCTTAGCGTAGCGCTCATCCTGATGAGCATCCTGCCGGTAGTGATGTTTGTGGTGGTCCAACATGAAACGACGCTGGAAATAAGTCGTTTGCCTTCTGCCCTGACGGGACTGGCGCTCCTAATAGCCTTAAATTATTTAAGCGCCCGCTTGGCGTTAGAACTTGGAGAGCGCAAACTGATTGAAAGGATGCACTGAGCCTTAACCCATTCTATATCACCAATAGATTATTACGTTTTTTGCTCCCCCCCCGGCAGGACACACTCCATTCCAAAAAACTCATAACAGTAGTGAAACTGGGGAGCGCGCGAGGAATCTCCAGAGCCTGGTTTTACTAAACTACTTAGCTGGTTTTACTATGAAAAATAAGGGTGGCAAACGGATCCAACCAAAATCCGTGTTGAATGCGAAAAGTAAGCGCGCTCATCGTCCTAAATGCTCGGGAATGACATTGCCGAAAAATGCCCTTGCGGATCTAGGTACCATTTTTTCTGAGCCTCTCGAAGCCCCCATTACGGCCGATAGACTGACGGAAAACCAGATTCAAGCTAGAGATAACCTCTACCGCGAACGGGGTGAGGCTCTAGCCAACGAGATCTTTGAACTTGCCCATAAGCAACGCAGCACCGACCTTGAACTATATCTGGACAAGATCAACGCCGCAGCCCTTAACAAACCCTCGATAGAAAACCAAGCTATTTTACTTACAGCTCGCCGTCACTTTCGCGAGACCTTTGGACAGTACTTACGTGAACACGGCTTAAGTACTGATATGCAGGATCAAATTCTTCACCGCACCGGCAAGCAAGCCCTGGACCAAGTATCTAAGGCTCTAAACGGTTTTGATGCCGAGGGCCTAGCAAAGCAAGTTTGGGAAGCATTTCTTACTAAAGACTTAAAACAGCTAACGGAACTAAAGGAAGATATCTGCGGCCTCACTGATATGTATGTGCGCGAGCTGCGCGCTATCTACAACACTCTCCCGTTGCGGGAAGTTGCGCAGCTGCTGCATGCTGCCCTGCATGAGACCAACCTTCAGGGCGAACCTTACCCGAATGCCGAAATTATTCGCTATACCTTGCAAGGACGTACCATCCACGAGATCCGACAGCTTGAGTTCCAATTTAACAGCCTTTACCAATATGTTAGAGGAGTTCCAGGCGAGCCAAGCTTGCGTCAACAAATCAAAGACAAGTTCTCAGGAGAAGCTCTAAACCAGATTGAATCCCTACTCAAAGGTTTTAATTCAGCTCACGTTGCACACGAGGTTCACAGGACTCTTAGCCGCTGCGGAGAGGTTAGTGAAGAGGTACTGGAAGGAACGACGCTGCATCCGGACTTTGCGGGAAGTTTCAGACGCAGTTATAACGAACGCCCCTGCTGGGAAAGGGAACTACGCGCCAGAGACGCCATCAATGAACTACTGTGTTACCTAACCCCTACCCAGTTTAAAAATGTAAACGTACAGCTAAAAAGACGATACGCGCAAGAGCTTACTCCTCAGCTCTATACCTGTAATCGCGGCTTTAACCCAAGGAGAATCGCTCTACAATTACAACAATCTTTTAAGCTAATTGATGCACGCCGGAATTTTGCCAAGGACCAGGAGTATCTTTCGCATACCGAACAAGTTCAGGTTAAACAGCGCTTCCACATGTGCACCACCAGGGAAATTACCGAACTGATCCGCCTGCGAGCTAATGAAGTAAAAGCGGAGGAATCAAAAAGATTAACGCTAAAAGCACTAAAACCGCTGGAGTACTTGACGCCCCACCAGGTATTGCAGGTGCGTGAACAGTTTCATCTGATCTCCGGAGCCTCTTTGGAAACGTTTGTTCAAGAAGGGGCTGCGCGCATCTGTCGGGGAGAGCCTCCAAAATACGTAGCTCTGCTGATTTCAAGCCGACTTGGCGGCTATGCGCGCCTAAAACTTAAAGCGGATTTGGCTGACATCTTTGCCTTTCCTAACCTTCCAGTAGAGAGCGAAACTCACGGTAGCGTCCTACCGGAAGAGTATCAAACCGGACTTGACGCGGCTAAGTCTCTTAGGGCTGTGATTGAAGATAAGGATCTTAGCTTGGGACCAAAAAGCAAAAAGATCCTAGACTTGCTGCGCCATCAAAACAGAACCCAACTCACGGCCCTGGAAAAGGCGTACCTCGAAAGTTCTCCTCATAAAACTCCGCTGGCAGAGGACCTCGAGAAGCTTCTCTCTCCTGAACGGCTCTTGGAAAGTAAACTCATCCTATGCGGCTTTGATCCTCGCATCTTTGCTAAACGTCTTGGAAAGCACTTGGACGATATTTTTGAACTGCTTTTAAGAAGTACTGAAGAAATTACACTAACCGCAAAGTATTATCAAAAGGAGTATAACACCAAATTAAGCGCTGCTGTAGTTAAAGCTTATCGCGGAGAGGCTTTAGATCAAAAGCGAATCTTAGCACTCTCGGTCCTTTACGCTCCGACCGCCGCGAAATTAAAGGAGAGCCTTTCCACCACCAAGCGCATCGATGCAGCCGGCGTCGAGGCCCTGACCCGTCACTTAAGCAAATCCCCGCTTGAGACCCTCGCTTTTGAGTCCGCTTATAACCGGCACTTTGCAAGATTTGAATACTGCTATCAAAAGAACTTTGGCACCTTACTGCAGCGCCTGCGGGTCTTGGCCACGAAAGGGTTGCTTTCACGCTCTGACTTTGCAAAATCCATTCTATTACTGGAGGCTCTGGATCCCAATATCGCCACAGATCTAAACACGCTGATTGCTGATCGCAATATCTCTACGCAGGCACTACAAGATGTTCATACTCTGTTGCGTCGTCACCGCCAGGATTTACGGACAATTGCCAAGGCCTATAATGCCCTCAACCAAGATCGGACCCTGAGGGAGGCCTTTTATGAGTTAAAAGTTCCGCTTAATTCTACCAACAAGACTCTGCTTTTGCTGGATGGCTTCGATCCGGACGAAGTGGCAGCGGAAATTCAGCAGTTAATTGAAACTCGCCAGGGTGAAGAATTGGGAAGGGAGATTACAGCACTGTTAGCCGATCCTCGCCAGGGCAGACGCAATCCGCGCATCCCTAGGGACCCGAATTGGACAGATGAAATGTACCATCAAATCCGCATTTCCTATGAAAGCCTGTGTGGAGAACCTCTACTGCACACATTAAAAAAGAAGGGGGTGCCCTACAAAGGCCGGGGGATCAACGCCACCGCTTACCAACTATATGGCGAACTTTCAAAAACCGCAGTAGATATCCATCGCCTTCTAAACGGCGCAAAGGGCCGAAAGGGTACTGCACCTACCGAACCTGAAACTCAACTGTTATCATTGATTGAAGAGGTCAGACCGTCTGTGCGCGAAAGATTAGTCAGTATGTACGATGCTTATTTCGGTATAAATCCTGCTCTCTCTCTGCTGCGCACAAGCATTAAACATAAACTAAGTAATCCCGACCTGCAGAAGAGAGCCTTTGAACTCCTGGACGAAACGTACACTTACACTTAAGCAAAACATCAGCGCAAGTTACAAACAAAGAGCCTGACTGCCTCGCAATTGCTCCTGGATGGATTTGCTAAGATTGTTACTAAGCTCCTTAATCAACTTTAGACGCCGTTCGTTTGCTCTCTTACGCGCAACCCGCTTCGCCACTGGGAGACTTTTCGGCTCCCAAATGGAGATGCGGCCAACGTGGCCCATCAGACAAACAAAGTCACTCCATAGATGATTAGCGTTAACTTCTCTAGGTGTATTCATATAATCGTCTCTACTGTACAAAAGGAGGGTGTGTCAGTCCTCCTTAGGGAAGAACTTGCAGATCCCGTGCCATCTAGAATTACTTAGGTTTTAAACCACTACTGTTAATCGCCAGCGGGTAACCTCTCAAAAGAACAGCCGAATTTACGCGCTTGAATTTCTCACTGCAGGAACACCTTAGCAATCATTTCAAATGTATGAGAATCCAGCTCCCTTAAGGTGATACTATTTGCGCACTCTCTCCCTAGACGGATATCCCCTTACTTGACACGCTCTGGACTAGGGCGTATCTCCTTAGTGGGGAGTTCAAGGGAAGACGGTGTAAATCCGTCGCGGACCCGCCGCAGTAATCGGGGACTTACGCCACATCACACCCACTGGCCATAATTTGATGCAAGTCAAATACCGGCGCGGGAAGGGGTGGTTATAGGGATGATCCGAAAGCCTGAAGACCTACTCTCCAAATAATTCGCGTTAACGGCGCTCGAGGGGTGGCGCCTGTTTGATCTGGCTTTTTTGCTTTTTAAAGATCTTGATCCGGTGGGGCGCGATCTCCCTACCACACCGGAATTAATCTAAAGAAAGTCCGCTATGGCTACCTGCTCATACGATCCTAAACTTCAAGCAGACGTAACCTATGGACTTTTACAAAAGAGTAATAACAACCTTAACCAAACCGCCTCCTGGCCTGCCGCTGATATCGCTTCAGGAATTATTGAACTGGCCGATCTCTCCAAAATTGTTTCATTTGAGGCCCGCATTCAAGATCAAAAAATCATGTGCGGTAATGTTCCTTGGGAAAACCTGATAAACCCACCTGACAGCCACCTTATTGCCATGGGCAAAGATCCAGCTAAATGGCGGGAGCAGGAGGGTTTACCGCAGGATCTCATTCAAAACTATCTTGAAATGCAAAGAAAATTTGTAACCGACCCTTCTCTTCAGCAGGCACTAGTACCAAGCCAGGAAAAGAATTCTCCCTTTACCGTGATCTATCTCTTTGAACGAGATCCGAAAGACCATAATCGGCTAATGGTTACGGGGGTTATGTTTGATGGTAGCAAATCCCAACTGCAAGACCTGTTAAGTAGTATCGCCAGAAAAAATACGACTTTTAATGGGTCTGACCAACATGCCCTGGATCGCCCACTCTACTTTCATAGTGGGTCTCGTATCGGCGCAGATGAACTGGTGCTTGCGGCAAGATTCGCTGGCAGCCGCTTTAGCTATGACGAGGCTGTCTCTATGGTTACCTCTCGCCAAAAAACGCTTCAAGATGAGCTTACGAAGCTTTTTGCCGAATACCTAAACACTTTTAAGACTCAGGCCGATTGGAAACAGGCTATCAGAGATTTATCGTATTGCTCCAAACCCTTTGTAACATGGACCCTAGCCAGGCGAGGAGTTTCCCCAGATGAGGCTGCCAAGGTATTTAACGCCCTAGCAGCCATTAATCCCAACGGAAAGAATGCGGTCATTGAGGCTTGGGCTGTTGTGGCAAAAGTCTTACTCGAAAAGCGAAAGGAGAACGGAAACACTAAGAGCCGCACCCTACCTGCATCCCCGCCAAGCGGCCGCAGCGTTTCTCCCAGCCACCAGCGCTTACCTGAAGAGCACCAGATCGTACCCCACCGCTTCATATCAGAAGCAAATCTTATCGCAACCAATCTTGCCTACTACTTGGTCCCAAGCACAGGATCTGGCTCTCTAGCACCTCTTCCCACCGTGCTTAATGAGATGAAGCCGAAGCATGATTTTGTACGAAGAAAGCCTGGTACCGACGATTATTCCTTCGCCGACATCGAGGCTAAACAGTGGGAGGAGCAAAGGAGGAAGAGATTAGCTGAAGGGTATTGGGATATAGAGCAAAAGAACATTGGCATCAGGAAGAACCTTCGAAAGAGCTATATGACACCGGAGTGGACTTTCTACCAACCTGCGCCTGAAAAATCTGCTGCTAGCAAAAATAAACTTCTACGCTCACCGGACCACCCCGCGCAGTCAGCCCCTCTTCATCCCCAAATTGAAGCCACCTCTTTTGGAAACCTTAGCTGTACAAGATTTAGGCCACTAGAAGCTTTCATAGGCCGAGTGCTGGAAACGCCAACTGCAAGACGAGGGTTACTCGAACCCTCAGTTAGAATTACTAATAGTTTTAAGATCCCGGCACAGCAGGCTGGTAGTACCCACCCTTTCGAAGCAGAACCTGCGCAACTACACAAAAAACCTCGTCAATTAGAAACCTCTAATACTCCTAGAGGTAATCAGAGTTTGGAGCAAACCCACAAAGTTAAAACTCCGGTAGGTTTAACTCTATCACCTAAAGTGCTCCAAGCACGCGCCTTTAACTCCCCCGTTTCCATGGCATCCCAAATCTCTACCAGTAAATTACCTAACGGCCAAAAGGAAGTTGGTGCACCACAAGAAAGCTCTATGCCAAGTAAGAGTAAAACCCTTAAAAAACAGGTAACCCACACAAAAAAACTCTCGCCACTTCAAGTTGCGACCTTAAAACGAGTTCTTCAAGTAACAGCTTCCAGGCAAAAGAGACTCTTAACCAACCCTTCTTCCGCAGAGCCTCTGCTCTTAAAAAAATTCATGGACCAAACCGAAACTTCCATACCCCAGCTTTCAAAGAAACAAACAGAAATAAGCAAAGAGACATCCTTACAACAAGCTCTTCAAGTAACAGCTTCCAGACAAAATAGACTCTTAACCAACCCTTCTTCCGCAGAGCATCTGCTCTTAAAAAAATTCATGGACCAAACCGAAACTTCCATACCCCAGCTTTCAAAGAAACAAACAGAAATAAGCAAAGAGACATCCTTACAACAAGCTCTTCAAGTAACA
>JAAYZI010000309.1 GCA_012514925.1 Deltaproteobacteria bacterium
AATCCGGGCAATTAAGCCGGCCGTTAGTGCAAGGACACTCGGCGGTGAGTCTAGGATTGTCTGCCACTCCACAGTGAAGCGACTTTGTGCAGGGTCCACGATGCACCTCTTTGCAGCCTCTTACTATATAGTTGCAGGTCATATGGATGCCGCCGGTGATTGAGAGCTGACTATCTTCTCCCAATCCCGTAGGATTGGACCAGCACACCGATCCACCTCCGGTTACCACCCAAACGTTACGGGTAAAAACCATTAAATAAACTGACCGCTTGGGGTCAATTTGACAGGTGGCCTGCAGCTGCTCACGCACATATTCCTTCGCCATCTCCATGAGCCTATCCGTGGAAACATTGCCCACACTGCAGGAAAGTACCTGATACTTGAGGTCACGAAGGCGACCGGTGCTACCATCTGGCTTGTCCCATGAAATCGCAAGACATTTGCGAATCTGCCTAAAATAAGACTCCAAAAAGCCGCTGTTACCGTGATGAGTGGAATACATGTAGAGCGTATCGCACTTTTCTCTCGCGATATCGGACGATATATCCGGGCAGTAGGACCTGCCGTCTTTATCATAATAATAAAACAGACCTAGATCCCCGGTACAGTTATAATCCCTCTTCAAAACACGCATCATATCCATGCAATGCGCCTTTGCCATGATGTCTCTTTCGTGGCTGTGTTGACAAGCACAACAGACCTTTCCCAGATCTGTATCGTCCGTAGCGCCTTCTGCTTTCAGGTCTAAAGCTACGAACATGACTAGCAGACCGCAGAAAGCGGAATTGATCAAAACTGACAAAAGTTTGAATACCAGTCGATCCATAAAACCTCCCCTCATAAAGAACCTCGCCTATTAGGCAAAACCACTGATAATTAAAACCCCGACCAAGCAGCACCTACGTATCAGATTCGTAGATAGTTATGTACAGATAGAAAAAAACGTAACATGCAGCGACAACCAGATACCGAAATATTAAGTAACCAGTGTGAAGCCTTTTCACATAACGAGATTAAGATACACTTGCAAGAAAACGGCGAAGGTTCTTTGTTTGCTCGGAGCAATGAACTCGCGCCAGGCAAGCGTAAGCAAGAAGAAAGGTGCAGGGGGTTACAGGGAGTTACAGGGGGTTTTATGAAGGAGATTACAACTAGAAAAAGTAGGGTCTTGTTCAAATGGGTTTGGCTGTTATCAGCTACCCTGGTTTTCGCGCTAGTCCCCTGCGGTAGGGTGTTGGCTCAGTGCAAAGATGGAATATGCCCCAGCACTCCGCCCACTGGTTATGGTTGGGATAATCCACACGAAGAGTTCCCATGGAACGGTTACGGTAATGGCGCTATTGAACCGGGCCCCCCCTCTGACGATGAAGGAGCCGAAGGAGAGAGAGACTGGAAGTCTTGGCCTCTAAAGGCCTTGTTATTGATGCAGCTGATCAAAGGGCTAGAGCCCAGCACCGGAGGAGGGGGAGATAACGACGACAAGTCTAAAGATCCAGAAGATAACTCAAGCGCGCCTACACCTACGCCCACCCCAGAAGTGACAACTACACCGCCTCCATCCGAAAGCCCAACCCCAACTCCCACACCTGTGCTTAAGGTAATGGATTTATTTTAAGCCTTGGCGTCACTGCGCAGTTATGGTTGTGTTTACTTTCTCCGGAGAAAGTAAATTATAAAACTTCACTCCCCCTGCTTTGGAGTTTGGCGCACGCCTCCGACGACCAGCCCGCGCGCCAATGGTTGTGTTTACTTTCTCCGGAGAAAGTAAATTATAAAACCCCACTCCCCCTGCTTTGGAGTTTGGCGCACGCCTCCGACGACCAGCCCGCGCGCCATCTGTTCCTAACGAAAGGGAGAGCTTCCTCTCTCTTACATCCCTAACCACTCGCCTACGACGGAGCCGTACTTCACCACCAATCCGGCAAAAACGATGCTCACCATCGCCAGGAGCTTCATAAGAATATTAAGCGACGGACCAGAGGTATCCTTAAAGGGATCGCCAACTGTATCGCCCACAACCGCAGCCTTATGGTTCTGGCTACCCTTGCCGCCCAGATTTCCGGCTTCGATATACTTCTTGGCGTTATCCCAAGCGCCGCCCGCATTAGCCATAAAAACCGCCATGCAAAAACCAGCGCAAGTTCCACCCGCCAGCAAACCAATCACGCCGCCGATATTAAGCAACAGCCCAACCGCAACCGGCACAATAATCGCCATCAAGGAAGGTAGAATCATCTCTTTTTGAGCTCCCTTGGTTGAGATCTCTACGCAACGCGCATAATCCGGACGCTCCTTACCATCCATGATCCCAGGCTTCTCCTTAAACTGACGGCGCACTTCGTTAACCATATGATAAGCCGAACGCCCCACCGCCTTCATAGTCA
>JAAYZI010000310.1 GCA_012514925.1 Deltaproteobacteria bacterium
ACTCCAGTAGTGTTCGTAACAGGCATGCTTGCGCTCGCAGACAAACTGCTCCTGAGCTACGGCGCTGCGGATGAACGTGTTGGTCTGGCTTGGTTGAATCTGCCGCGGCTTTTAGAGCGAGTACGCCGCTATGGGCCGACAGGAAAGGAAGGTTAACGCCTCAGCACCGAGGCTTTTCTGAATAAGGGGCCCCAACTGAATTTATGTGGAAGGCTGCTAATTTTGTGAACGGATACTCTGGTGGAACATACGACTTATAGACTACGGCAACGCTTCAAAACGACGGGTACGCAGATAAACTGTGGCGGTCGTGGGGACCTTAAAAGAAACCGTTAAGGGGCGGCAGCGATCAGTATCGCTGGGGGTGCGTACACTGTAAGTGTTAAATTCTCCGTTTGCTGGCAAAGCCAATGTTGTCGATACTTCTTTTTTGGGCCGGTAGCTAATTAGAACCGGAACCTCTAAGCTGGGCGAGCCTTCTTGATAAAGCGCCATTAATTCCAGATGCAGAAACCCCTCAGGAAAGGAAGGTACAAAAACTTTAAAATCAGAACTAATTTTAGTGGTCGGGGCATATTCAAAAAGCATCGCGCCTTGATCATCCGTAAGGACATGGATCAATTCGGAAGAAAAATTCTGGGAACGCGCCAACACAGTTTTCGAGACCTCGGCTGGAGCAAAGCGGGGAATGAATAATATGTAACGTAAGTTGCTGATACCAGCCAAAGCCTTCAGCGAAAGAGCATCCGGAAATTCAGCCAAGCGACCCGGTAAGTTATCCGTAAACCAAGTGCGCTGCCCACTGTAACCATTTACCAGTGAAAGGCCTCCGTCTGAACTCCAGTTCATATAATGCACATTAAGGATGGAAAAATTGGACCAGCTTTTTACGGAGAGATCCGGGTTTAGGTTGGATGTAAAAGGTAAAACAATCAGGGCATCATCCTTTTTAACGTTAAAGCTGTTTTGAAACGATTTAGAAGCCAGGGTATTGAAAGCTTCAGGCGGTTTATCTGCTGGTTGGACCGGATAAATATAATTGTAGTTTTCAAGCAACCCAAAAAACAGGACTAAACCCGAAAACCAAGCGCAAAAATTGCGGCGCTGCATCAAAAGTTGCAGTGCAAAGGCACTCGCCATCACTAAGCCGAAAATCGTGAGAACTCCAATACGACTTATGGCCCTGATGGAGTTCAGTCCAGGCAAGATATAATAAAAAAAGGCGAAAGGCGTAAGTGAGACCCTGCCTGAAGCGACATTGTTAAGCGGGCCAAGTGAAATCGAAAAAGTCACAAGAGACAAGAAGAGAAAGAGCGCGATGAGGTTGCGATTGGTGATAATAGAGAATCCAAGCTTAGTTTCAAGCTTCCCCAGTTTGAAAAGCACGAGACCAAAAGATAAAAGCGCGCCCCAAAGACAAGCCGCAGTCACGTACTTGCAGTAAGGATGCGATAACCAGGGCAACGAAAAGATGCCGGCAGCTATTAAGAAAAAGAAAAAAGACAATGTCCTCCAGCGCAGTCTCTTTGTATCCACCATGTGCTTACAGGCGAAGGCGGTAAGAATCAAAACCGCTAACCCCGGAAAAAGGTTGGCTTCAGCGTGGCTCCAAAGCGAACTTTTGTTGTAGAGCAAATTGTAGCTAGGCGCCGAAAAAAAAGAAGCGGCTGTGGCAGCGAAAGACCGGGCCTCAAGGAAAGTCCGTGAGCCAAACGCGTTTCGCACATCAAGATAAGGCTTTAAGAAAAATACAAGCGGAGAGAGTCCTGCTAGTCCTCCGGCAACTAGACGCACCCAAGATTTGAGGGTGAGGGCCTGAGGTTTAAGAATCAGTAGCGCCAAAAGCAAGGTCGGCACCGCCAGCGCAATAAAGACCGCATAGTAGACACTACATAGAAAACAAAGGAAGGTCATCAGTCCTATAAACAGCGCGGGCATCCAACCTGGTCTATAAATATATTTAAACAAGTAGTAGATCGCTGCCGGAATCCAGAAGGCGTACTGAAGCTGGGGATGTCCCAGTTGCAGACCCAAATAAGAAAAACACATAAAGAGCATACCGGAAAAAAGAGCCGGCAACTGAACTCCAATCAGGACAAACGCCAGACGGTAGGTAATAAAGCCGTTTAAAAAATTGGCAAGTATTAAAATGGAGTTGTAGGAAGCTTCAAGAGAAAGCCCCAACTTGAGGAATGGCCAGACCGCCAGAGAGGGCAAAATATAATTGTCGCTCCAAGCGAGAGTGCGGGTATAGGGGTAAAAAGCTTTGGTGTTAAACCAGGGCTCAGACAAGAGGTTATGCAGGTTTGTCTTGATGAGCCAAATATAAAGTCCAGCATCTCCTTCGTACCCGCCTAAAAAGTGGGTATTAAAGCGGATCAGCACTTCCATACGGAAAACACCGAGTATCATCAGAAACAGCATGATTGCCGTTAACTGTTGGCGTAGGGATGGGGAATAAAGCGGCAGTAACTCTTGGTTGGAGAGGCTGTGCGTAGGTGAAGTTTCGTTGTTCACTTAAGTTTGACCAGTTCTAATGCAGGGTTGGTGATGATTATACAGATTCGGGAGGTGCTTGCCAGGGGAGGATTTGAAAGGGATTTACCTTTCAGTTGGAGGAATCCCCCCAGGTACCACACGGACGATCAAAAATCCCAGGGCATTTTGAGCCACAAAAAAGACAGCGCCCCTCTGGATCTAGGGAGTATTTTGAAAGCTTATAACCCTGGCGTTCGATAACTAGCTTGCCACATGCGCCACAATACGTTGAAGCTCCCTCAGGGTCGAGGATGTTTCCGGTATAGACGTGCTTTAAACCTGTCTTTAGCGCGACACGGCGCGCTGCTTTAACAGTCTCAGCCGGAGTAGGAGGAGTGTTCGGCATTTGATGTGCGGGGTGAAATGCGCTGAAGTGTAATGGTACTTCTGGGCTTAAGTTTTTTAGGATCCACTCACTCATGGCTTCAATCTCTTCCAGAGAGTCGTTTAATCCGGGAATCAACAGGGTTGTGAGTTCGAGCCAAACTTCAGTTTCTTGTTTTAAATATTTAAGAGTGTCCAACACAGGCTCAAGATGTCCAGCGCAGAATTCCCTGTAAAAGTTCTCGCTAAAACTTTTTAGATCTATGTTTGCGGCGGAGATATATTTAAAGAAGTCGCGTCTTGCCTCTTTCCAAACATAGCCGTTTGTTACTGCTACGGTACGAATGTTCCTTTCCAGGCAAAACTTTGCGGTATCGATGGCGTATTCAATGAACGTTATGGGTTCGTTATAGGTGAAGGCTACGCTGTTACAGTTATATTTTTGTGCGGTCTGGGCTAATTGCTCCGGTTGGGCGCGTTCTGTGGCCGCATCCAGGCCGATGGCTGTGCTGAGATCCCAATTCTGACAGAATTTGCAGGCGAGATTGCATCCAGCAGTGCCAAAAGAAAGTATCGGCGAGCCGGGCATAAAATGATAGAGAGGCTTTTTTTCTATGGGGTCTATGCATAATCCCCTAGTATGCCCGTAGGTCGTGAGTATCATGCGACCTTCCCGCCGGGCACGCCCGAAGCAGCGCCCCCTAGCATCCTCTTTTAGACGACAAGCATTCGGACAGACCTGGCATTCGATCCTTCCATGAGGCAGATCCTGCCAATAAAGGGCCGGGTGCGTGGGAGAGTGGTCAGTAGTCATAAGGGAAAAATCTCCAGCCGACAGTATATATCTGCCCCCTTGGTCATGCCATCCCTCAAAGAGGTTATCATTTAATTGTACGCGTTCACGTATGGAATTGACCATGCAATTTTTGTTTTAAGCCTCTCCGCGGTGACGCGAAGTTAATTCCACTTTCTCCGGAGAAAGTAATATTCATGTGAACGGATACCGGATACAAAAGTCTTTGTTTTGCATCTTCCATACACAACCCAGCTTTTTATGAAGCGGCGGCCGTGGCGAAAACCCGTGGGAAAACAAAGCGAAATCTGAAGTCTCACGTAGCCAAAAGAAGTAGTTAATTTATGTGGTTGTGAATTTGGTATATAAATCCGATCCTGGTTCCTAACAAAGAGGGTATAGTTAGAGACTGGAGCTAAAAGCATCGGAGGCTTATGACCTTCATTAAAATACCAAATGTAGCAGGCGTGTTTTATCCGGACGAAGCTGAGACTCTACGCCAGATCGTGCGTGAGTCAATGAGCATTTCCGCCGCATATGACATCTTACCGGAAGCCCTTATCGTTCCGCATGCAGGCTACCGTTACTCAGGCGAAGTGGCGGGGGCTGCCTATGCCTACGTCAAGAACGGCCGGGAGATTTTCAAAAGAGTGCTGATCCTTGGAACCCCTCATAGAGTGTACTTTCCCGGAATAGCAGCCAGCAGCGCGGCATACTTTGAAACACCACTTGGAAACGTACAAGTCGATATAGATGCAGTAAAAACTCTTTGCGCCACAGGCACCGTGAAAACATTGGATGCAGCCTTTGAAGAAGAACATAGCATTGAAGTACAACTCCCGTTTTTACAAGAAGCGTTGGATGATTTTAAAATTGTACCACTATTAATCGGTCCAGGCGCACCAGAAGAAGTATGCCGCGTGATCGAACAGTTGAAACAAAATGGCGGATTGCTGATAATTACCAGTTCAGATCTAAGCCATTTTTTGAATGATTCGGAAGCCCGCGTCCTGGATGCTCAAACTTCCGAAATGATAGAGCAACTTGCTTTTGAAGACTTAGATAGTAAACGTGCTTGCGGTGTCTGCGCCATCCGGGGCTTGCTATGTTACGCCCGTAAATATGGAATGAAAGTGCAGACCGTACAACTCGCTAATTCAGGCGAGACAAGTGGAGAACTCTTTCGGGTAGTGGGATATGGAGCATATGTCATCACAAAAGAGTAGATTTAGCACAACCGATCAAGAGATTATGCTCGGGCTGGCGCGCGAATCGATTGAGTACGGTTTGCAAAAAGGAGGTGTGCTGCCGGTGGATCCGGAGCTTTACGAGGGAGATTTACGGGAAAATGGAGCGTGCTTCGTCACTCTGAAACGAAGCGGGCAACTACGTGGCTGTATCGGCAGCATTTCGGCTTATCAACCATTGATAATGGATGTCGCCGATAAGGCTCATGGCGCAGCGTTTCGTGACCCGCGTTTTCCCCCTCTGCGCAAAAATGAATGGCCAGGACTCGACCTGCACATTTCTGTTTTGACCCCTTTACAAGAAATGCAGTTTGTATCAGAAGCCGATCTTCTATCAAAAATCCGTCCACTCCAGGATGGACTAGTGCTGGAAGACGGAAGATACAAGGGCACTTTTTTGCCGGTCATGTGGGAACAACTGCCTACCGCACCGGAGTTCTTGGCGCACCTTAAACTTAAAGCCGGTCTGACCGTTGATCACTGGTCTCCGCGCATCCGAGTCTGGCGCTTTCAAGCCGAGAGCATCAAGGCTTAAAGCTTTAGCACAAAAGCCCGGGAAGGCCTGCTGAAATCATAATTTTTTTGCCAAGCTTCGGGCAGGTCGCGCCGATCAGATTCTACAAATCCCAAACCCTTAAATAAAAAAGCGACTTTAGGATCGATTGTAAGCGCAAAAAGCGACTTTTTTCCGGTCCGCCGCGCGCTTTCAGCGATCTGCTGTACCAGTTCCCGCGCCCGACCGCGGCCACGGTACCGCGGCAGCGTGCAGAGTTTTGCAATCTCCGCAGACTCACCGTAGGTGCTCAACTTAGCGGTTGCGACGATCTGCCCGTTGACTACGGCCAGATGGTAATTTTCAATCTCAGAAGCGATTTGATCCTCACTTACAGGCAGCACCGCGCCGCTTTGGATATAGGGGGTCATTAGCAGTGAGATATCGCGCACATCCGACAGCACTGCCGCCCTACAGGCATCTTGGTGGTGAATCGAAAAGAGGGTGCCCGATCCACTGTGCGTGAAAATCTCTTGAAAAAGCGCGCCATGACGGGCCTCCGTGAGTACCAGATCAACGCTTGAGGCTGCCAGCTGCTTATGAAAAAAAGAAAGCGCTTCGGGACCAATATTAATTTGGTGAGGGCTGTCTAAATATTCAGAGATTTCCGCCGGGCTGGGATGAGACTTGAAACGATTATCAACAACCAAGCCCCGCCGCTTACTTAGAAAAAACACCTTGTAACTGGAAAGCGCGTGGGCAGCGTTTAAAGCTTCACTGTGGAAGCGACTAGGCGGAAAGACCTTATCTTCGTTGCCATGAAAAACCAGTACCGGCATGCGCTCTGCTTGAAGAGAGGCCCGCACCGCTGATTCCCAATCCGAACTTTGGAAACTAATGTGCTCGAATAGGTATCCGCGCGGAAGCCATTCTTTCAACACTTGTTTTAAACCACGGCTCTCCCGGCAGCAAAGCAGAGCATTGATATGAGAAGATTGCAGGACGCGCAGGTCCATAAGGACCTCGCGCAAATACTCGGCTCGCCCAAGCAAGAAAGTAAAAAGCTTGTTTTTAAATCTCTGAGAATAATGAAAGAACTCGATGGCATCGAGCATCTGGTCGTGAATAGAGGGGCTGGTCATGGCACCGTATAAAATAAACTGTTTTCGCCCGTTTTATACGTGATGGAGTCAGATAGCAAGGAGTGCTAAGCCTCTTATTTAAAGCTCCACGGCAAAAGTAGAGGCCCCAGAAATCTGGTGAAATATCCAGGTTGGCAAGTGAAGCGCAGACTTGGGTTGACTCCTTCAGGTGATGGCAGCATAAATGTATCCGTGTGACCGCTTACGCGCGGAATTGATCATACAATTTTGTTTTAAGCCTGGGCGGCGCGGAATAATTTCACTTTCTCCAGAGAAAGTAATATTCAT
>JAAYZI010000311.1 GCA_012514925.1 Deltaproteobacteria bacterium
ATGCGCTTGTCTGGCCGAGCGAAAGCAGCACCTATTGCAATTCCAATCCCTGTACCGTACGAGGAGAATCCTGCAGAAGTAAGATAGTGATGGGGGGCTTGGGGGGCAAAGAATGTTGCTGTGACGTGCCTGTGGGTACCGATGTCATTTGCGACAATGTAATCGTAAGGACCGAATAAAGTGTTGAGCGTCTTTATAATCTGAGGGATACTGAGGCTATCTTTGTGGGGTTCTTCGTCCATGAACTTATCAAGCGCATTAAGGATCTTATCATGGACCCTTACCATATCTTCGTGGATAACCGCGCGTGATTCAATCTTTTCCGAAATTTTCTGCAGTACCGCCTGTATGTCTCCGGTTATTTTTATGTCTGGAATAAACGATTTGCTTGTTTCGTTATCAAAATAATTCAGACTTATAATTTTTTTCCTTTCACCATGGTTCCACGCGTTCGGGTAGTGCTCGGTCATATCGTAGCCAAGGAGGAAAACCGTATCGACCGTTTCAAAAATATCTTTTTGTATGAACTCTTCCAGGATAACGTCAAGATACGAGTTAATAACCCCTAGGTACAGCGAATGGTCGCGGGGAAGCAATCCCTTTGCAGAGTAGGTTGTAATGACGGGCATATTAATCTTTTCAAGGGAGTGCTTGATACTCATCGCATCAGGCGACTTGGTGACCGTATCGCCCACTATAATGATTGGATTTTTAGATGTGGCCAGCAGATCGCACGCTTTCTGGATATTATAGTCTATTGCGGTAGTGTATGCCGCGGAAGCTGTCGGTTTTACTGGCTTACTTTCGGGAGAAAGCCATTTCGCTATATTCGCATCGCTGACGGGCATATCTAATAGATCGATTGGCAACGAAATGAGGGCTGGGCCGAGTGGATAAGTTAGCATCTTTGAAAACGCGCGATCGACCGCTACTGCTAATTGTTCGAGTGTAGTTGGCTCGCTTGAGTATTTGGTGATAGGACGACTTACAGAAACCGCGTCGATGCATTGGTGGGCATTATTATAGTCTGTAGCCTGCGTTTCAAGTTGCGCCGTAAAAAAGAGCACTGGATCACGATCTTGACAGGCGGTTCCAATAGCAGTTGCCATATGAGTGACGCCAGGACCGAGGGTTGAAAAACACGCTTGGGGCTGACCGGTAAGCCGACTGGCGCCAATGGCGGCTAAGCCGGCAGTCAACTCGTTTCTGACTAGTATGAAGTCTTGAGAATAGTCTGCATTAAAGGAGATGCTTGCAGCTTCTCTTCCTAGTACTCCGTAGATTTTGTTAATACCATAGCTGCGCAAAAGTATTTGTATAAAATCTGAGCCTTTCATAGTGGCAACTATCCCTCAATTTAAATTTAATTTTGCTTAACGAACATATCTAAACGTTGCGCTGAGCGTTTGGCACCCATAACGCGCATTATTTCATGCAAGCTTGGGCTTTTGTTCTGTTTGGTTAGACCAACACGTAGTAGCTGGGCGACATCTGCAACAAATCCTTTGTATTGTTCGGGATGGTTACGGAAATCCTTGCGTGAGGTCGCGAAGCCGTTATGTTCGGCTACTTGCTTTAGCTTGGCAAACCATTCGTCGTTAGTGTCGTTCGGGTCATATATTGCCATAAATTCACTGACAATGGCCCGCTGGACTTCCGGCGCAATTTTTGCGACTTGTTCCCGAACCTCTGGTTCAACCATTTGTTTTTCGTATAACTCGTCAAAAAAGTAGCCATATAAATCTGGTGCTTGTGAAAAGTGCTTCATATCCTTGCGTGGTTGGTCACCGTCACGTTCAATTCCCAGGACGGTGATCGAGTAGTCAGGGTTACGAGTAAAGGCGGTTGCAAAGTCGGCGTCGTATTGGTTAGCCCAGTTTGCGACGAGCGGGTATAACTCCTCTGCCTTCAGGCTTGCAATGGTATCAGCGCTGATAGAATCGAGTTTTTCTAGGCTGAAGAGTGCGCCTGATTTTGATAAATTGCCGACGGAAAGAGGAAAGTGGGCATATGGCGTGTTAGGATTGTCGCGACGCCAGTCTTCATGCGAAGAGTTTGCTTGGTTGAGTAAATATTCAATGAGTGCCTCTGAAGGGTAGCCCTGTTCAGCGTAAAAGCCAATGCTTGCTTCAGGGTCTTTGCGCTTACTTAGTTTTCGGCGCGAGCTACCCTCAGTTTTCTGTAGCGGAGCAATGTGTGTGTATGTAAATGGCGCATAGCCGAGCGCTTCGCAAAGTTGCATATGCAGAGTAGTCGAAGGCAACCATTCATCCCCACGTACGACAATCGTTGTGTCCATGAGCGTGTCGTCAATAGCGTGGGCTAGGTGGTAGGTTGGCAAACCATCTCCCTTCATAATGACAATATCGTTATCATTTTCTGGCATCTCCATGTCGCCGCGCGCTAAATCGTGGATAATACGGCGTTTGCTGATATCGCCAGTAGAACGGTAGCGGATAACAAATGGCTTACCTTGGTTGAGTGCTTCAATGACGTCGGCTTCTGACCTGTCGCGCCACTCCGCCCAAGACCCATGATATCCGGTGCGTACTTTAAGCTCGTCCTGGTGTTTAGTCATAGCTTCCAACTCTTCGGGAGTCATAAAACAGGGGTATGCGTCGCCACTCTCTAACATCTTTTTGACGTAGGCGCGGTAAATTTCCTCGCGCTGGCTCTGTATATATGGACCATATTCGCCACTCTCGCTATCTTGCTTTCCCGCACCTTCGTCGGTATGGACTCCAAAACGGGAGAGTGAATCAACGATCAAGTCGCGTGCCCCTTTGACTTCGCGTTTGCGATCAGTATCTTCTATGCGCAAATAAAACACGCCATCGCTTAGGTGTGCCATGCGTTCAGAAATAAGTAAGGCGTACAAAACGCCCAGGTGCATAAAACCAGTTGGGCTTGGAGCGATGCGGGTTACCTGTGCCGTTTCGGGTAAATTGCGCGGTGGGTACCACGATTCAATTTCGGCAACGTTATGCTCAACATTAGGCATGAGTCGTTCTACGGTTCCTTGACTTAGCTTCCATTCCTTGGTTTTAATGTTGTTTTTCTATCGTCAGTATTGTCATTCATGCCCAATATCTCCCCTGTACCAGTGTGAGGAAATAGCCCAAAGTCAGTTGAAAAATGAAAGTCATGATCTCCTGCCGGTTTCGGTGTATTATCACCGAGTTGTAATAACCTTTAACAGGAGATCAGACATGATAGAGATAAAACAGAGCAGAAAACTAAGCAAGCGGGGAGC
>JAAYZI010000312.1 GCA_012514925.1 Deltaproteobacteria bacterium
ATGCAAACGGATACCGTCACACAGACAGTGTTAGATTTCCCCATATAAAACGTAAGGTCATCCAATCTGGTACGACCTAATATTGGCCTTGTCGCATATGCATATCTCGCGCAAAAGATTGGCAAATTAAACTAGTAGGCTATGCGCGAGATATGTATATGTGACAAGGTTTAATAAAAGCCCAGATTAGCAGAGCCTTTCTGGTGATGGCTGGCGGTAACGCGGAGTTAAATTCACTTTCTCCAGAGAAAGTAATATTCATGCAAACGGATACCCCAAACTCAGTGCACGAATAAGCTGATATCCGTACTTTCCACTAGGTTTTGTCACTATCTCTTGCAAATTCATGTAAATATCGCAGTGCAGTAGAAATCTAGCGAAACACCCGGGTTAGGTTGTATCTAAAGGGGTATGCTGGATAGAACTACAATTAACAAAATCGTACCAATTCTAAGGAGGGATGCCCGTAGAGCGTTGCGCATGCGGGTACGAGGCTTTCCCAGACCGTACTACGTTGCCTTCGTGCTGCGAGATCTACACTGGTTTAACACTTGGGCCAGTAGCGGCTCTACCTATCGCCGTCGTAGCGACCATACCAGGAATGTTTACTGCGACCTTAGAGTGAACAGCTATCGAAACGATCAAACCAGCGAAGGCGGGCTTAACGACAATGACGAGGAACGCGAATCCTCAAGCCACGTTCAGGTCCCGATCGACGATAAGTGCTGCACTGGGCTAAGACTAAGCCTTTGGCGCCTATCCGAGTCACGATTCCGGGAGGCACTCTCGGATTTTAGTAAGAAAGAAACCGCGCGGCTCTCAACAATCGACCCAAACCAGACCTCGATGTCCTTTCATAAACTCGGACGCTGTTCAAACATCAAGTACTCCCGCCCGGAAAAACTAGAGGAAGACAAATGGGTCCGCTTTTGCAAACGTGCCTCTAAGTGGATCTCCGACCTGCCGCAGGTCTCAGTCAATTGGGTGGAATTTGACGCCACTCAGGAGACTAAGATTTTTGTAAATACCGAGAACAGGATTATTGTTCAGCACAATAAGATCTTCTCTTTGTCGGCCAAGATGCGAAACCTCACCAAAGAGGGCTTACAGATTGAGCAAGAACTAGTGCTAAATTGCGCCAGCCAGCGTGAGCTCCCCAATATGCAAAAATTTAAAGAGCTGCTGCTACATAAACATCGCCAGCTTTTAGAAATGATCAAGGCGAAGCGTATTCATGCCTTCTCAGGGCCGGTGCTGCTTGCGCCTACACCAGCAGGGCTGCTCTTTCATGAAGCCATCGGGCACCGCCTCGAAGGCTCAAGATTACTCTCAACCGGAGAGGGACAAACATTTAAGGGCCAAATAGGCAAACGGATTCTGGATGTTGATTTAGATATCAGCGACAATCCCCGCCTTAAACAATTAAAGGGCCGCCGATGCATCGCCGCCTATGAATTCGATGATGAAGGCACTCCCGCTGCAGAAGCGCTACTAGTCAAGGGAGGCCATCTGCGGGGCTTTTTAAACACGCGCGCTGGCATCCCGGTCAAGAACAACAAACCGAACGGCCACGCCCGCAATCGCAAAGCTGAAAGACCTGTAAGCCGCATGGCCGTGACAGTTATAAAAGGAAACGAATCCGTGAGCTGGGACGAATTAAAACAGCTCTTAGTCGCTGAGATCAGAGCTCAGGGTAAACCATTTGGCATGATTGTTTACGAAACAGCGGGAGGCGAGACGGAGACAAGCAATTATGATTTCCAAGTCTTCTCAGGTGAAATCGCGTATGCCACTTTAGTCTATCCAGATGGAAGGGAGGAAGTTGTGCGCGGCGTCGACTTTGTGGGCACGCCGTTACAAGCCTTGAGCAATATAATCGCGGTCGGGAATGAACAGGTACTGGACAATCACTACTGCGGCGCGGAATCCGGCATGATTCCAGTAAGCACGATCTGTCCGGCAATTTTGCTAAAGACACTGGAGCTACAAGCCAAGCAGGAAGAGCGGGTAACCCAGTATATTCTACCGCGACCTAGGTTTTAAACGCACCTCTAAGTCCGGGCACGTTGCACCGCCTGCAGATTCAGCTGCAACTGGTAATGGCCCGCGTAGAGACTTTTGTCGGGGCGGCACGCCACATCAACCTTTAGACCGAGTTCCAAGGCTGGGTGATGTCGTTCTCGCCACATCAAACCGGCGATGTTTCTGCGACTATCGCTTAACACTACTTTGGTGTGCTCATTTTTTAACACTCTCCGATCCGTCACCTTAAGCCCTTTAATCAGCACTGTCGGCGAGGGATTCCCAACACCGAAGGGGGCAAAGCTCTTCAGCTCATCAATCAAAGCCGGGGTAATATCCTCTAATCCCGCTTCGGTGTCGGCCATGGCGTAGGGTTCCAGCTCCTGACCTTGCAGTCTGCGCCGACACTCGCCGTTGAAAGCTTCTACAAACTCGGGAATCTTCTCTTCCGCAATCGAAAATCCACCAGCGCCTTCATGCCCCCCAAAACGCTCCAGATACGGACTTAAGGCGCTCAAAGCCTCCACCACATTAAAGCCCGCAATGCCTCTGACCGATCCCTTAAAGCTGCCCTGATCCGAGCCAATCACCACAACCGGACGGTAATAGCGCTCCACCAGGCGCTGCGCCACCAACCCAATCACTCCAGTATGAAAATCGTGGTTCCAAATCACTAGTCCCCACGGCATCTCGGAGTTGGCTTCTACTTGCTTTATGGCCAGCTCCTTTATTCGCGCTTCGATTTCTTGACGATCAGTGTTAAGCTTGTTCAGCTTCCGCGCCAACTTGCCGGCGCGAACACTGTCATTTGTCGTAAGCAGCTCCATCACCAGCTCGCCATGCACCATGCGGCCGGCCGCATTCAAACGCGGACCCAACACAAAGCCTACATGCGTACAGTTCACATCCCGCGGCACTCCGGCCACGGCTTTTAACGCCTGTAGCCCCACCCTCTCTGTGTTCGCCAAAATCTCCAAACCACGCTTGGCAATC
>JAAYZI010000027.1 GCA_012514925.1 Deltaproteobacteria bacterium
ATCGCGCATTGTGCGCAGCAGTTCATGCGCAAGGCGTGCCATCCCCTGGATTGTTTGTGGCGTTAGGCACCGTTTCAGTGCGCTTATGAACTTAGCATGCACATCAGTGCAGCTCTCTTTGCGCTCAAGCATTTTGGCCAGGATTACACCGCAAGCACTGTGCAAGTCTTCGATGGCCTCCATGTTATCACTGCTGACGATAAGGGCGCGCTGGTCTCCGGTAATCTTGCGCATGGCGCCGCCGGTGCGACCACCTAAGGCGAAGATCTTGGCGTCTTGCGCCTGCGCATATTTAAACGCCTCGAGGATGTTAGGTGAATTGCCAGAGCCTGAAAGGCCGATCACTAGATCGTTACAACACAGGCGGTCCTCTTCCAGGCCGCGTCTAAAAATCGCCGCGTATTCGTCTGATGTGCGAGCTTGCAGATAGCACTCCGGCCTGCCGGGTGTTTTGCAGATAAGACCCTGACGGTGGAAAAGATCTGCTATAAAACGGGAGTTATCAAACGAACCCCCGTTACCCATGATAAACACGCGTCCGCCTGCGCGGGTCGTATCGCACAGTAAATCATGCAGGGTCTTAAGAGCATCAAGTGGCAGTGCCGCTAGAGCCGCCAACAGGTCCACTCCGCCGGGCGTAAGCCCGAAGTAACGGCTATAACAACTTTCTATTACCGGAAGCTTTGGCAAATCAAATTTTTTTGAAGATGATGTCATATCCACCCTGTGCCGACTTGACCTGATATTTCGTCAAAAGGTAACCGTTCACGTACGGAATTGATTACACAAAATCCACAAAAACCCCGCAGCAAAACCTAATAAAATACCTAGGTTAAGTTATTATTGAAAAAAGCAGTTAGTTCTAGGCCATAGTAGCGAATAAAGAGCGTAGAGATCAATATCTTGCCCGTGGAGATGGTGGTGTTGAGTCAGACGGGATTTTGAATTATAGACAAGAGCATAGATACGAGGGGTGTCGCTTATGAGTTCTCTACTGAGTTCTCTATCAGGGAAGATATTGTTACTTACGGCAGTGCTGTTTTTGTGCAGTGGTTGTTTCTCGGTGCAGGTGGAGCGCCAGGTTACGGTCAGTCAAACGCGCCGACTTAGACAGAATTTCTTCCTCTTGGGGCGTATCGGCGAACCTGAGATTAACTTAACTCAGGAGTGTCCATCCGGGGTGGCAAGTTTCGGCGATACTTTCACTTGGAGTGATGTCTTGATAGGGGTCCTTACTGTCGGGATTTACACTCCTCGCACGGTCATAATCAAATGCGCGTCTTAAAGGAATCTATATGAGAGTTTTAATCAGCAAGGGGCTGATAGTCGGCTTGACAAGCCTGCTCTTATCGGGATGTTTTCGCATCACTTATATCGCATCTGCGGGGACCGGAGAGACGCACCGCAGAGCTCATTGGAATCATTATTTTGTGGCTGGGCTTATACCCGTCCAGGAAAAGTACACGCCCGAGGAGCTTTGCCCGTTAAGTGAGCTGATTGAAGTGCGTACTATGCAGACCCCCGCCAATGTAGTGGCTTCACTGCTTGGGTTTTTAAATAGCGCCAATACGTTGGAGTCGGTGTGCTTAGAGACGGCGCGCCATCCAGCAGCCCCTTCAGTCCTCTCTGAAAAGACGCTCGGTACGGGCTTCTTTAAGTAGCAGGGGTGGGTTGTATAGCGGGTAACAGATAACAGCATCTGTTAATATTTTAAGGTGTGGTATTTGGCTGTGAGTTTGTTGGAGGTTTAGTAACGCCGAGCATCGTTTGGTAGAGGTGGGGCGGTAAATGAAGAGGAGTAGGAAATGAGATTGCGGATATTCTGGGTTGTTGCAACAGTTTTGTTATACGGCTGTGCTTTGGGTCCTGATTTTAAGCGTCCCGAAACATCTCTTCCAGGGAGCTACCGCAGCCCGATCACCCCGGATGAGAGCCGTTCTCTCTCTGACCTTCCTTGGTGGGAAGTTTTTGAAGATGCCAC
>JAAYZI010000313.1 GCA_012514925.1 Deltaproteobacteria bacterium
CTCCTTTGGTGCTAAATCCTGATAGTGCACTTAAAGTAGAGCGAGTTCGCAGTATCTTTGAGTCAAGTGCCAGAACCCTGGGCATTAAAGTTCCCGGCAGAATTAATCCTCGCACTATTCAAACTGAACTCCTCGGAATGAAGGGGGCTCAGAGATCCCGCCCTGAGGTTAAGGCTTGGGCCAGAGAAACAGCAAAGCGGCTTTTCGGGGCGGAACTTGATAATTTGCCGCAATTTCCGACACCAAAGCGAAAGGTTAAACGCTTATCTCAGGACATTGTTGATGCTCTGCTGATTGGTTCCCTTGCTGTTTCTCGCGCAAAACTATGCGCTTGCTCGGATGTTTCACTGGAACTCGTGTTCGAGAGCAAGGGGCGTCCCGGGGGGCGAAGAAATGAAGCTCGCTGGAGCGAAAAAGATCTGACGAGGCACTTAAACAAAACATGAATAGGTGGCGGTGCTTTTATTCGCTTGGTCTTTTGCTGGTTTCTCTCCTGGCCTTAGCTACTCTGGCTTTTTCAGAGACCCCTCGGGAATCTGGTCTTAGACTCTGTTCTCAGAACTTGCATCGCTTAGGAGACCTGGGGAGGGGGAAAAAACAGCAGACGAACCAAGAACGCTATCTGATAAACCGCGTCAAACAGGCGCGCTGCGATGTCGTAGCTATTCAGGAGCTTTTTGGAGGCTCTAGGGCGGAAGCCGAGCGCAATCTGGAGCACTTTGCGGCCAAGCTTTCAGATTCAAGCGGTCGAACCTTTCGAGGAGTTACAGGTTCGTCAAACGATCCCTGCATCCGCAATGGCTTCCTCTTTGCTGTGGATGCTGTTTCCATGATTAATAAATGGGACCTGGCATCAGCAAAACTTCCACGGTTGTCTCCAGCCGATCGTCGCGGATTCTTCTCTCGCGGTCCTGTGGCAGCCCTCTTTGAGGTAATAGCCAAGCGGCGACTTGCCGTGGGTGCTCCACGCCGTTTGTTTCTATTTTCTTTTCACTTAAAATCCAAATCTGATGGCTGGAAGGACAAAACCAAGACTCAATATGAAGGCTTAAGAATGCTTCAAGCGGAAGGTTTGCGAAACGAAGCTCTTCGTTTGAGGGACTCCGTAGCCGAGCATGCGGTAGTTATTTTGCTTGGAGATCGAAATTCTGAAGAAACAGGTGCAGCTTCTGAGTTACTAAGTGGAGCGCTACTGCTTACTGATTTTACCCAAGGAGGTTCTTGCACGCTTGGTCCTTCCCTGCGTGCAGCGTGTGGTAAAAGGCCGCTCCGAGAGCGAAAATTTTTAGGGCTTTTTGAAGAAAAACAGCGGCGCAGCGGACTGCTCTCCAGTCGGCAGCGTCAAGGCAGCTACTTCTATCGAAAAAGCGAGCAGCTTATTGATGAAATTCTGGTTGAGGAGGACTATCATCGTTTTTTTGAGAACCAGTCGGGCGTCCCGCGGGCTGGATTTACCGGGGAATTCTTCCACGGCAGTGACCATAAGCTGCTTTGGGCGGCATACGGAGAAGATGTTGGGTAAAGAGGTGTGTTTTTGGCCAAAACCTGCTATATCCCCTTTCTGTCTGGGATTGTTCGAGAAAGCCCCCTCTGTGGTTCAAAAAGTCTAATAATTTGAACCGCAGATGACGCAGAGGGGAAGTTGTCGAGTTCTA
The DNA here is from genome assembly GCA_012514925.1 of Deltaproteobacteria bacterium. GTDB lineage: Bacteria > Bdellovibrionota_C > UBA2361 > UBA2361 > JAAYZI01 > JAAYZI01. The sequence continues at coordinate 1,656 of JAAYZI010000313.1, forward strand.
GTGTGCGAGGGACATGAAGGGTAAAGAGAGGAGGAGTTATGTGGGTTAAGTCTTCGGGAATGTTAAGTGAGAATGTGTTTCATGTTACCACGCCGGTATCCACGCATGCTCTTGTGGTAGGTGAACTTGCTGCTTTAGTGGACACTGCTGTGACCGCAGTCTTCCCTCGTATCCAAGAACAGCTTAATGCTTGTCTTGGCGAAGGAGAGGAATTGAATTTCGTGCTGCTTACCC
>JAAYZI010000314.1 GCA_012514925.1 Deltaproteobacteria bacterium
ATGGCTTGCGCCCAGCGCGAGGTCGAATCTGCAAGGAGCAACACATCCAGCCCCATCTGGCGGTAATACTCGCCTAGGGTCGCGGCGGTGTAAATCGAAGCTTCACGGGCGGCCACCGGCATGGCTGAAGTGTTGCAGATAATAATGGTGCGCTCCATTAAACTGCGCCCGGTGCGAGGATCAATCAGCTCCGGAAACTCTCGTAAGGTCTCTACCACTTCGCCGGCGCGTTCGCCGCAGGCTGCAACGATCACGACATCCACTTGGGCGTAGCGTGAAGTGAGCTGTTGCAGCACGGTCTTGCCGGCACCGAATGGACCGGGGATGCAATAAGTGCCGCCGCGCACAACCGGAAAAAGCGAGTCGATAATACGAATGCCGGTTACCAAAGGCTCGCGGGGCAGTAAGCGTCGGCTAGAAATGTTTAGCGGTACTTTCACCGGCCAGCGCTGCAACATCGAAACAGAGAGCTGCCCGGAGGGACTCGATAAAAGAGCGACCTCATCCCCAGCACGCAGACTTCCGGATGGGGCTATGCGTGCAACCTGCATTTCGGATTGCATTCCAAAGGGCGCCATAATGAGGTGCTTGAAAATACCTTCAGGCACCCAGCCCAAAGCATCCCCTGCCCTGACGGTTGCACCGCTTTTAACCAGGGCTTGAAAATCCCAGGTGCGTTGATCCGAAAGAGGGGGCAGATACTTTCCAGCTTGCAGGAAAAACCCACCCTCTGCCGCTAAATCATGGAGCGGGTTTTGCAGCCCATCAAAAACCTGCCCAAGCAGCCCCGGCCCTAAATTGACCGATAAGAGCTGCTCCTGAAAATCCACTTGGTCTCCGACCCTAAGCCCCCTGGTCTCCTCAAAAACCTGCAGGTCAGCCCGGGAGCCACGCACACGGATTACCTCGCTCAATAATTTAGCTCCATCCGCGCGCAGGCAGTACGCCACCGCATTTTGAATGATCCTCTCAGAGGCTTCTACCGTTACCAAGTTCCCCGTTATTCCGACAATTTCTCCTTGCACAGGCAGCCCTATTCAAATTAATTAAAAGTAGTTCCAGCAGTAACTAACTTGTGGATCTGTAAATTCTGATCCGCGCTAGCTCCGTTTAGGCGCTGTGTGCGATAAAGCGCCAAAAGCTTTGCGCCGTAAGCAATCAGCTCCTGATCGGAGAATTTATACCAATCATCATGTTTCATCAGCCAACGCCAGCGGCTAAGTTCAATTAACTCCACACCCGCTAAGGGAGTAGGAGCCTTAAGCCATTCGGCCATGAGAGGTTTAAAATCATGGTGGCCTTGGAGGTGAGGTAGCCCTTCATGAAAAGCTTCCGGGTGGCCAAGGGCAGTGGCGCGAGCCTGACCCAAGGCGTTACGTAGCGCTACTTCAAAACCGATCCAGGCCTTAAGAAAGGTGCATCTTGTGCGTCGCGCTAGGCTGGCGGCCGCCTCGAAGTAGGCTGTCAGCAGGCCTTCACCGTCTTGTATCTCCACGTTGGGTGGGGAGGGCTCGGCAAAAAAATCCTTCCAAAAAGATAGTCCTTCAATCTGGTCGTCCCTAAGCAGTATAAAATTATGGGAGCTCTGTTCCTGCGTTACCACACCGGGTAGTTTTTGCAGATCATCTTGTAGGACCAGAATTTTTACAATGGATGTCGCAAAAGCGTTTTCTGAGATTTGGCTGAAAAAATCGGCAAAAGAAAGTGGCATCACGGCGGTTGGGCCATCAATGACCGGCAAGGATGGAAGCAAATAGTAGTTCGGCCCCGGTATGAACATTTACTGTGTGTTAGAACCCTTTTCCATGACCTCTCTAATGTGCGGACCCACAAGGCCCGACAATACCTCTGCAACCGAAGAAGCGGTAACTTGGACAGTGCCGTTTTCAAAAGTATATTCGAACCCTGCCTCGTTTAGGCCGCCCTTTATCTTATCAACCGAAGCTAATTCGGCCATGACGGCCTGGTTAAGCTTTTGCAGCATTTGCTCCGGCACGTTAATCGCAGTGACGCTTCGGCCATGTGCGTCGGCCCGGGCGTACTGCAGGATCACTTCACGTAACACTACTTGGACAAAATTTGGATCATTAAGTTGCTGTTCAATGGGAGCCTTTAGCAATGAACCAATGAGTTTTTGTACGGTTTGCTGGAGTTTACTAAGCGCGTCTCGTGTTGCAAGAGCTAATTCACCGCGCCCTTGCTCCAGTAACGCCCGGGCTTTACCTTCGCCGTCATTTATAATTTCTTGGGCGCGCCGCTCAGCCGCAGCTACTATCTCTTCCGCTTCTTTACGCGCGTCGGTAAGAATCTTTTCAGCGCCAACACGGCCCGATTCCAGCCCTTCATTACGTAGTTTTTCAACGAAAGATTCGATGTTTTGAGTAGTCTGTTCCATAAACAGTCCGGAAAATAGGCACGTTAAACAGCCTGGGCAGCTTAAGTACCCTAACACCATTTAACCTGACTGATCCAGGTACTCAATTTCAAGTGTAAACGCTTACTAAGCTTACAACGTGCTTCAGATACTAAAGTAATTCCAAGTAGTTGACGATAGACTCAGTAGCGTACCAGGAGTGCACTGTATCAGTTACCAAGCCGATAGAGGCTGGTCTAAGTTTTCATTAGGAATGATTCAAAGTGGCTTCTAACTCTAAAGGCAAAATGAACGCGCTTATCGTCGATATGGATACGCAGAGCCGGGCCCGATTAAAGCAAGCGCTTCACCACGAAGAACACTCCGGTTTAATGCGTTTTCGCAATATTTTTGCGCTCTCTTCATTGGAAAAGGCGATGGCCTTGTTAAAACACAACAATAACTTTGATCTGATTTTAATATCGGACAGTTTCGGCAATGAGAGCATCAGCCAGTTTGTTATGGATGCACGCGCTACACGCGAAGATCAATACGCATTCATTTTAGTATTAAAACCCAGGCGTCAGGACTACGAGGGAGTAGTAGGAAGTTTGGCAGCTGGGATGCATGGCATGCTGTGCGCCCCTTATTCAATTAATAATTTGAGGGAGATTGCGGAGATTTCTAGGAAGGTGCGGGAGGGAAATGAGGAGCGCCGTATTTTATCCAGCATGTCTGTATTAATCGATCTAAACTTGAAGCAACTAAGAAGCAAGGTTGAGAGGCTGGTGCATAGGAGTAAGAATATTCCGCGCCTTAGCCCGAAATACCGACGGATTTTGATGAAAATTTTCAATAATTATCCTGAAAGCGCGCCTGAGGCATATTACGGATATCTTGAAAAAGCCGTTGAAAACGCCGTGCCTCGCAAACCGCCCAAATATGATGGAGCCAGTGAAACTTTGCGCAAGAAGTATGGCAAAGAGGCCGAGTCAGAAGGAAAACAAGAGTCTCAGGGTAAGCAGGGCATCTTTTCGGCGCGGCGGGTGATGCGGGGGTAAACCCGCCAGCTGAGGTAAAAGATCCCCTCAGGGACCATTTTTTATGAACGGATAGTGTTCGTATCAGACGGGATGACCTTACGTTTTATATGAAAAATAATATACTACCTGCATGATCAAGGCATGTGTCAGGTTTCTTTACATAAAACACAAAGTTATTTTAAATACTGATTAGTACAGCTCATGTCTTTTGCAGCAACTTATTGTGTCCATAATGATGATGAATGGCTAGGGGCCTCCTTGGAATCTATTTATGTTGCCACGGACCGCATCTTCATCTTTTTAAATGATCGCCCTTGGTATGGCCCTCTTTCAGATAATTCCAAAACGAAAGAGCTGATCCGTTCCTTCCCCGACCCGGCAGGAAAAATCCAGGTGGTGCGTGGTGATTGGGAGAATGAGGTCAGTCAGAGAAATTACGCTCTGGATATGCTTGCTCAGGCAGGGTTTGGGTATCAGTTTATTATCGATGCAGATGAAGTTTATGACCCAGGCATGCTGACTGGCATGATGCAGTATGCCAAAGCAAGACCTGAGGTCGATTGCTGGCACTGTTGGTTTGTTGTCTACTGGAAGACACTAGGCTATCGGATTGACCCTCCCGAAAACCATCATCCTCCTATCTTTCTTAAGGTTGGTTCGGGCAGATTCGTCGAGTATCGAAACTGCAAGGCTGGTACACACAAACTCATACCGGCCGAAATAGGTTTTTGTCATCACCTTAGCTATGCCCGCAGCGATGAACAGATCCAAAGAAAACTGCGCTCTTTTAGCCACGCCGACCAGATTCCGTCGGATTGGTATGAGCGGGTGTGGAAGGCTTGGGATTTTGATCATGGCATCACAGATCTATGCCCTTATAATCCTGGAGTTTTTCAGCGCGCGGTTCCAGTAGATCCGATCGCGCTGCCGCAAGTGCTGCGTACGCGGATAGCAGAAAAGTAGCCGTCCTCACTCTTTTGTCTTGGGCGGCGCCTTTTCTTTTGTTGCAGGTCTGGGCGCAGGTGCGGCGAAGGCGCGCACTATTCCGCGCGCGCGGCTACGCTGTGTCAGGTCGAGTTTAAACGGACCATCCGGCACCGGTAATTCGGCCGGTTTTTCCTTGGCGGGCGCGGTCAGCGCTTCTGTTTGTACATCCGTTCGCACTGACATCGGCGCTTGCGTGGCGCCACGCTCGGAACGTCTCAACTCTCCCTGTTCCTGATTTAAAATCTGCTCGTCCACCCAGTCTGCCAGGCCGATTTCATCCTTTTCAAAACGTTCGAGTTTGACTAAATGCTCACGCCCTTCCCAGTTGTCCGGGAGCTCAGCCGCATACCAAAAAGCGCGGCCCTTGACAATTCGTCCGTCGCCTAAATCAAACCAGGCCAGACCCTTTTCGGCTGACATCTCATGCTTTAATTCCTCCGGGCTGACGATATATTCTTCATCTTCTGAAACGCTGATCGATTGTGATTCGCCATCGGCTGTGCGGGCTTGCACATCCAGAGCGCCGCGCAAAACATTTGAACTCTTGCTGGTGGTTACACCCGTGCCGAAGGAGGTGCGGGTACTGGCGACTTTGCCAAACCACTCCGCCATGTCTAGCGCAGTGCGATTGTCTCCAATGCGCATCATCACCTTCAGATTGACATTTGCCATGACTCTTTCGTAAAAGGCTTGGCTTAAGCCGATGGCGCTGTCGGTCAAACCGCCGGTGGATTGCGCGCCAAAAAGCAGCGCAAAGCGCCCTTTCCTAGCCAGCTCAAAAAGATTTGCCCAGGTCGGGCCAAAAGTCGAAGAACCTTCATCAATAATCACAAGATGCGGGTCTTCCAAGTTGTGCTGGCGGGAGGAGGTTACTTCTCCGATCGAAACCTCCAGATCCTCACGAAAAACCTTGACCATGCGCGCGGCTGATTCAGCCTCTTCCAGCCGCGGCAACATAAAGTATATGATCTTACCCCGCAAAATCGCGTCCGTCAGTACCACGTCGGTGTAACGCGCACAAAAAATCTCTCCCATGTCGCTGCCCGCGATTGCGTGCAGTTCAGATGCGATGCCGCGCAAATTATCGGTCAAACGCGTGGTGTCGAGCATACCTTTGGGATTACGGTAGCTGCTGGCGAGGTGCCCTAACTCCACCATCGCCTGTTTTGCATCAATACGTTGCAGTAAGCGGCGTAAATGCGGATATGAAAGGTTAAAAGCTGAGAGCGCTACGGCGATATCATGA